>JAGVHJ010000117.1 GCA_020056645.1 Desulfobacterales bacterium | reverse complement strand
CTATTTGGTCTTCATTGTCTTGGATGAATTTCATGTGGGAATATACCTGATACCGCAGCCGGAAATATCGGTAAAGGTTTTGCTTATCAAGAATTTCTCTAAAAATAAAAATATTAGTTTTTAAATTCAAGTTATTTTATCCTTTCATAAAAAAACATGCCTCCTCTTTCCTCACAGGTAAGGAACAACGCCCGGTAGATGTCCGGGTAAGAAGGCGCTCAAGCTTGATAGCCGGAGTTGGAGGCCGCTCGATTCGCTCGTGTTGGCCCGGCATGGGCGTAAGCGAATACGATGCAAAACCATGATCACTGATTAGCCATTTTGATGTGTTGTTTACCTAATCTGTTTGTTAATTGCAAGAGTATATTCGATATTGTGAAGCAAAAAAATGGGGCGAGGCGGGTCCCTTGTCCGCTTCTTGCCCCAACAAAAAAGGGCTGGCCAGCGACGGTGAAAGCCGCTGATCAGCCCTGCTTTTAAAAAAAAAGAGTGATTGTCAGGCTGTTACATTGTCGTATGGCCAGCAAACGATTCCGCCGTCCATGAATCTCACTTTTTTATAGCCTTCTCCTTCTAGAATGCGGGCGGCCTCATACCCTCTCAGGGAGATTTTGCAGAAGGGTACGATCTCCTGATCCCGGGGAAGATCGCCCAGCGCGCTTCGCAGTTTTCCCAAGGGGATCAGTTTCACCCTTGGGTCGTCGATCCGCAGGGCTTTATATTCGTCGGGTGACCGGACATCGAGGAAAATGAACGAATCGCCCCTCTCCATTTTTTCTTTCACTTCCATGGGGGTGTAGGAGCGGACCAGGCCGTTCAGCTTGTTTTCGGCGATATTCGCCGCGGTGATGATGTTGTCCATGGCCGGTGAGAATGGGGGCGCGTAGGCAAGGTCATAGTGGCCAATATCGGTCACAAGGGAGCCGGATGTCATGTTGGCGACCACCACTTCCATGCGTTTGGCGACATCGCCGGCGCCAACAATCTGGGCTCCCAGGAGTTTTTTCGAGGCCTTGTCGACGACGAGTTTGATGATGATCATTTTCGCGTCGGAAAGAAAGTGGGCCTTGTCAGGCGATGGATTGAGAACGGTGACGACATCATAGCCCTCTTTTTTAGCCATTTTCTCCGTAAGGCCCGTTCTCGCGATATTGAGATTGAACAATTTCACGATGGCTGTCCCCAGGATCCCCTTGAATGCGCTCTGGATGCCGCAGATATTGTCAGCGATCACGCGGCCATGCTTGTTCGCGGTCGATCCCATGGGCGCATATATCGGTTTTCCGGTAACGAGATGGGTGTTCTCCACACAATCACCGCCTGCATAGATCGACGGGTCCGATGTCTGCATGTGGCGGTTGGTCCGAATGGCTCCCGTTTCTCCGATGGCAAGCCCCATCTCTTTTGCGAGTCGGATGTTGGGCCGAACCCCCACGGCGATGAGAACGATATCCGCAGGGATCTCCTCCTTGTCCGTGATGACGCTTTTCACATTGCCCTGATCATCGCCGGATATGGAGAGAACAGACTCTCCCAACCGTAGATCAACGCCATTTGCTTCCAGCTCCTCATGAACATGGTAGGCGATCTCAAAATCGAGCAGCTCTCCCATGGCTTTGTCGAGCCGTTCGATGATGGTGATGCTCAACCCTTGTTTTGTAAAGGCTTCGGTCACCTCAATGCCGATCAGTCCGGCGCCGATGATGACGGCGCGTTTTCCCGCAAGGGGGCCGATCTCTCCCCGGATTTTTCTCGCGTCTTCCACGGTCTGGAGAAAGTGGACCCCCTTCAGGTCTGTTCCTTGAATGGGAGGAACCTGATACTTGCTGCCCACCGCCAGCACCAGCGTGTCATAGGAAATCTCTATGGTCTCCCCGGACTCAAGGTCGGTTGCGTGGACGATTTTTTTTTCTTTGTCCACACGCTGGACAAGGGTGTGGTTTTTGACGTGAATATCTTTGACCATTCTAAAAAAGAGGGTATCTCGAACCACGCCGGTGGGGGTCGCCATCAGTTCGTTATGGCTCTTGACCTCCCCTGAGATATAGAAGGGAAGTCCGCATCCGGCATAGGAGAGCAGCTCTCCTTTTTCAATGATCGTCACCTCCGCTTCCGGGTTGAGACGTTTGATCCTTGCCGCCGCCTTTGGGCCGCACGCCACGCCGCCTATAATCACCACTTGCTGTTTCATGTTTTTTAGTCTCCTGTTTGAGAAAATATATTTTTGAGAATATTCCCAATGGTTCCATCTTTCATAGCCCGCCATTAATACACAGATCATACCGGTGGGACGCGTTAATGAGTAAAAAACGATGATTTTATATAACAATTTGGAATAAAATATATTTTTATACATCACATGGAAAGTGATCCCCGGAATATTGGCGGAAAAGAGGAGGGGATTTGAAAGAAAGTGGCGCTATTATATAGGATCGATGCGCTATGGTTGCGCAACTTAAGAGTGAAGATTGTTCTTGACAGCGAGCCGGGGAGCCCTTACTATACTAAAAAGTTTAACCAAATGGTAAAACTTAAGCGTTAAACATTATGGTTATATCAATGGGGAACCATGGATCAAAAACAGGAAAAAGTGAATCAGATCATTGAAGCGGCCACCAGCGTTTTTTCCGAATCGGGGTACGCAGGGGCACGGATGGACCTTATCGCCGAACGAGCCGGGGTCAACAAGGCAACGATCTATTACAATATTGGAAACAAAGAGCAATTGTATGAGGCTGTGCTTCGCGCTATTTTTAACAACGAGCTTTCCGTCACAGGGGAAAAAATCAGAAACGCCGCATCACCCCAAGAAAAATTGACATTCTACATCATGGGCATCGCCGAGGCCATTGACCGGAACCCGGCGATTCCCAATATCATCATGTGGGAACACGCCTCCGGCGGGGTGACGCTGCCGGAGATCATTGTCACTGAAATTGCGAAATTGATCGAGGGATTGTCGGTCATCCTGGCGGAAGGTGAGAAACAAGGCGACTTCATCAAGATGAATCCCATGCTGGTTCAATTCATGATCGTTCCGGGCTTGATGTTCTATAAAACCAGCACCCCTATCAGGAATCGAAATAACGCCTTTCCAGAGCTTGCGCGAAACCTGCCCCATGCGGTTTCCGAAAAATTCGCCCACGAGATGTCGGCGTTTATTTTAAATGGGCTTTCAGTCACGCATAACAGGAAAAGAGAGATGAGGTGATCTCCATGAAAAAGAGAGGTGGAAAAGGAAACCCAGCCCTGTCTGGAAGAAGAGGAGGCTTTTGGATGCCCATCATGCTTCTGCTCCTCCTTTCAGGCGGTGATGGTTCCATGGCAAGGGCCCAGGAGGCCGGACTATCCCTCGGGGAGTGTCTCTCCCTCGCCTTGAAGCATAACCAGGATCTTGAACGGGCGCGAATCACCGAGCAGGTGGCGGGGTTCACGCGGGAAAAAGCGAATGCATCCAACTATCCGGATGTGTCACTCGAGGGGAGTTCCGGCTATATATCCCAGTTGAGTCAAATTGAGCTCAAGGGAATGAGGGTCGATATCCCGAACATGGAAACGCTCTCCATTCCTGGAAGAAAAATGGAGATGGGGACCCATGCAAAAGAAGATCTGGCCCTTTCCTTGACCCAGCCGCTCTACTCAGGCGGGCGGATTAAGAGCCGGGTTCGAATGGCCGATGCTGGGGTCGATATCGCCTTCCATCAGGTGGCCCTGGAAAAGCAGACAATCTCCAATCAGGTCACCACCCTCTTTTTCCAACTGGCTAAGGCGCTGGAATATAGGAAGGTCGTTATTCAGAGTCTGGAGCAGATGGAGGCTCATTTGAAAGATGCTAAAAATCTCGTTGGCCAGGGGATGCTCCTTAAGAGCGATCTCTACCCCATTGAGATCCGGCGGCTCGATACCAAGCTCATGATCATCAAGGCCGATAATGCCGTATCGCGGGCGAAAGCGGCCCTGGCGGAACGGCTGGGACTCTCCCCTGAAAAGGATCTTCATATCAGGGTCAACTGGAACCATGCGCCACCCTGGCCCCTTCCAACGGAGCTTTCTCAGGAAAAGGGACGCCGGCAAGAAACGATGATCGCCCGGAAGCAGATCGAGCTGGCCCAGGCGGAAATCGAACTGGCCGAAGCCGCATTCAGGCCCCAGATCGGACTTGCCGCTTCCAGCCACTACGGGTATCCGGGGTTTAAGGTCCAGTCGCCCGAGTGGGACTCCTGGTGGCAGGCCGGAATTCTGGTGTCGTTTACGCTCTTCGATGGGGAGATGAGAGCGGCGGAACGGGAGATCGCCCGCCTCAATAAGAGACGGAGCGAAAAGGCCAAGGAGTCGGTCGATCACAGGGTCGCCCTTGATCAGATCAACGCCCGCCTTTCTTATGAGGAGGCCCAGAGGAACATGGAAATCACCCGTCAGAAGGTTCTGGCCGCCAAGGAAAATTTTCGTTTGAAAAACGATAATTTCAAGGCGGGTATGGCCACCAACACCGATTTCCTGGATGCCCACACCGAGCTGGTCAAAGCCAGGGCCGAAGAGGTCTTTGTCTCTGCGGAAATACGGATCGCATGGTCCGATCTGTTGCGGGCTTTGGGCAAGGAAGAGGGCTTGGATTCACAGAAAAAAGGAGAAAAGGGCAATGAATAAGAAAAACGCCAGCTATCTGCTGACGCTCGTGACACTAATGCTCGCCATGGCCGGATGCCGGGAGACTCTTCCGAAAAATTTCGCCGGTTCAGGAGTGCTGGAAGCCAAAACCGTTAACGTAAGCTCTCTCTCCACCGGCGTGATCCTTGAGCTCGTCAAAGAGGAGGGCGATCGGGTTCAACCTGGGGAGCGGCTCTGCGCCATTGATGTGGAAAAATTGAGATACCAGAAAGCCCAGGTCGAAGCGAGTTTAAAAGAGATCGACGCCGGGCGTCTTAGCGCGGACGCCGCTATTTCTCAAGCGTCGGATAATTTTTTAAATGTGGAGTCCAAGTATAAAAGGATCAAACAGCTCTATGTCAAGGGATCGGCGACCCAGCAGCAGTTCGATGATATCGAGACCCAATTCAACGTTGCGAAAAACCAGCTCGTGGCTGCCAAGGCTCAACTGCCGTTGCTCGAAGCCAAACAGGCCCAGGCCGATGCCATGGTAGGCCTTCTTTCAAGTCAGATTAAAGATGGGACCCTCCTCTCACCCCTCTCCGGGGTGATCGTGGAAAAATATATGGAGGCGGGGGAGGTGGCGGTCCAGGGAACTCCTTTATTCAAAATCGCGGACCTCTCCACGTTCTGGATAAAAATTCATGTGGCCGGGCCCGATATGGGCCGGTTCGCTTTAGGAGAGCGGGTCTCGGTCAAGGTCGACGCCCATGAAACGCTTTTATCCGGAACCGTCACCTGGAGTTCCGAGGAGGCGGCGTTCACTCCCAAGAATGTTCAGACCAGAGAGGCGCGGGCCGAGCTTGTCTATCCGGTGAAGATCACCTTGAAAGAAGCGCCGTCCCATTTAAAGATCGGCATGCCTGGAGAGGTCTACTTTGTGGAGTGAGAAAATGGACGATAATGCGATTCAGGTGAAAGACATAAAAAAAGCCTATGGAAAGAGCACCGCCTTAAACGGGGTCAGCTTGTCGGTGCAAAAAGGGCGGATGGCGGGCCTCATCGGCCCGGATGGGGCTGGAAAAACAACCCTGATACGGATTCTGACCTCACTTTTGGATCCCGATGAGGGCGAGTGCCGTCTTGCAGGGATTTCGGTTCACAAGGAGCCAGGCCGGGTCCGGAAGATCATCGGCTACATGCCCCAACGGTTCTCCCTCTACCCCGACTTGACCGTGGGGGAGAACCTGAGGTTTTTCGCGGATCTCTTCCAGGTTTCTAAAAAAGAAAGACTTGAGAAGACAAAAAGGCTTCTTGAATTCAGCCGTCTTTCTCCGTTTGTGGAAAGGCGCGCGGGAGACCTCTCCGGCGGCATGAAACAGAAACTCGCCCTTTCCTGCGCTCTGATCCACACCCCGGAAATCCTGATCCTGGATGAACCCACCACTGGCGTGGACCCGGTTTCGAGGCGCGAGTTCTGGTCCATATTGTCCTCCCTGAAAAAGGAAGGCGTCACCATCCTCGTCACCACCCCTTACATGGATGAGGCGGCGCGGTGCGACCGGATCAGTCTGATCCATCACGGCCATATTCTTGGAGCAGGCACGGCAAGGGAGATCATTGAGAGTTCGGCCGGGTCCATTGTGTCTCTGGCGGGTCCGGACCTGCTTCTCCTGGCCAAATGGTTTAAAAAAAGACTTGGGACGGAACAGGTGAGAATTCTGGGGGATCGGGTGCAGCTAAATCTCTTTTCGTTTCCCGAAGAGGGGCTTCCGGAGCTGATCGCCCAGGCCCGGTCATCGGGGCAGAAGATCGACTCGGTTGAAAGAGGGGAACCGGTGCTCGAAGACGCCTTTATTTCGCTGATCGAAAAAAAGGAGAAAAACAATGAAACCGCACTCGCTTCCTGATTTCCATGATTCTTTAAAGGGGGGTTCCTATTCGGTTTCCGTCCGGAATCTGACCCGGCGCTTCAACCATTTCGTTGCGGTGG
>JAGVHJ010000561.1 GCA_020056645.1 Desulfobacterales bacterium | reverse complement strand
CTTGAGTGATTTTTTCAGAATCCATACGTTGACGGCGGAAGATACGATGACGATCGCAAGGATCAGGACCGAAATCCCGGTCACGAGCCTTACGAACAATCCTCTCGACTTGAAGGCGCTTATCACTCTCATTCAACCTCTATCAAACCTGCCACCCATGGGTGACGGATTATTTCCAATCTTTTAATCCGTACTTTTCAAGAATCCGTTTCAGTTCGCCGCTGTTTCTAAGTTGGACAAGGCCCTCCGAAATCATCCCCGCATAGTTCTGGGAAAGGGGATTGGATGGCGAAAAAGCGATAAAGAGTTTGTCGGTGGGCATTTCCCCCACCTCCTGAACCTCATTTTCAAGGGCGTTTTTCTTTAAATAGTGCCCCATCACATTGGCGTCTTCAATAATGACATCGATTCTTCCGGAAATGAGTTTCTTGACGCTCGAGTCCAAGGCGGTCTCTCCAGACGCCACCTGGATCCGCTGGCTTTTTTTCTCGTTCGCTTTTATATAGCTATCGATCTCTTCGGTATAGGTATACCCCTTCACCACCCCCAGCGTTTTCTCGTTCAACGAATCGATCCCTGTGTATCGCCAAGTTATTCCGCTTTTGCCGAACAACGCGTTTTTCATTAGGGCCGCCTCTTCGGCGGGAAAAACGAAATCTGGGGCATCCTCCTTTCCCGCGCCGATGATGCCGTTATATTTCCCGGTCCGGGCATCCTGAATGGCCCTGGTCCAGGGCATGACTCTGTAATCGACCGTATGCCCCTTGGCTTTAAAAATCGTGGCGGCGATCTCGACCATGAAACCGGGGAGCTCCGATCCTGAATCGCAATTGTAAGGGCACCACTCATCGGCCCCGAGGGTGATGGTGTCTGACTGGACGCTGGAGGCCATTCCCACACAAAAAACAGCGATTAAAATAACGCGGATAATGTTTTTCATTGTCTCTTCTCCCTGATGGTTAAGTGGGACTGGGAATAGGGTGAAACGGGCAATCCCCTCTGGCTTGTGAAAAAATGATGGTGTCTTTTTGATTAAATTCGAAACCATGCTTTGTCAAGGGAATTGTAAGGAGTCGAAATGCCCAAACAATCTTCTTGACACGAAAAAAGCCTTCACATACTCTTTTTCCTGAAAAAATTGCGGCTGCCCATACCATTTCTATTCAGAAAACGATTTCCAGTCATTACCATTAAAAATAAAAGAGAGGAGCGATTATGAAAAGCCATGAAGTGGATTATCGGATCATCGGCGACGATATGCAGATTGTGGAAGTGGAGCTTGATCCCGGCGAAACCGTCGTGGCCGAAGCAGGCGCCATGAACTATATGGACGATGGGATCGACTTCGAAGCCAGGATGGGAGACGGCTCCGAAACAAACTCCGGCATTTTAGGGAAGCTTCTGGGCGCGGGCAAAAGAGCCCTGACCGGAGAATCGATTTTCATGACCCATTTCACCAACAGGAGTTCAACCAAACGATGTGTGGCCTTCGCAGGCCCCTACCCCGGCAAGATCATCCCCATTGATCTATCTAAAATGAACGGCGAGCTCTTGTGCCAGAAAGACGCCTTCCTATGCGCGGCCTTTGGAACCCAAATCGGCATTGCATTCACCAAGAGACTGGGCGCCGGCTTTTTCGGCGGCGAGGGCTTCATTCTTCAAAGCCTTCAAGGGGATGGCATGACCTTCGTTCATGTGGGGGGCACGGTGATCGAAAAACATCTTAACAATGAAACCGTGCGGGTGGACACCGGGTGCATCGCCGCCTTCACCTCCGGGATTGATTACAACATCGAACGGGCGGGAAGCTTGAAATCCATGTTTTTCGGCGGTGAAGGATTATTTTTGGCGACCCTCCGGGGAACTGGAACCGTCTATCTCCAGAGCCTCCCCTTCTCACGCATGGCGGACCGGATCATCCAGCACGCGCCCAGCAGCGGCGGAAGCGGCAAGGAGGAGGGTTCCGTGCTGGGAGCACTGGGCCGGATGATCGACGGGCGTTGATACTCGATGTTCAAGTTTTTGTTCATTTTCCCAACTCCGGCGTTGGAAAAAGAGGATTTCTGACCTCCATGACGGCATATCTCTCAAAGGGTTTGAAGACCCATTGAAATAGAGATATGCCCATGGATGAATCGACCTCTTTTCTCTCTTCTGTTTTTACAACGGCTTACGCTCCAAGCCCACCCCGCCATTCTTTTCAGTGTGTAAAAGATGCTGTCATATTTTTTTTCAAGACCCTCTTGACATGCCCTTCACCGCCCCGCCACCTAAATATATAACACATTGATATATTATATAAATATATTCTATTTTTCATTGTTTCATAGTCCATGACATGTTTGGCACATATGTTGGAATATATCAGCGCGATCGAACAGAATGAACGAACACCCGTTTTTTAGCGGACGTGTTTAGCGAAACAGGTATTTTTTATCATTGGGTAAAAGGTTTTTGGATGAAAACAGACAAAGGAGGATTAAGAAAAATGAAACGTGTATGGACAAAACTCATGGGAATAGCGGCGATGATCTATTTGCTGCTCCCGAATCTGGCAATGGCGGCCGGAGAAAAAGCGGCGATGGTTGTGATTGTTTCGGACACCCGGAAACTCACGGGCGTCATGGCGTTTTGGGGAAATCTCTACAATGAAAGCCATCTCTGGTTCGCGGCCTTAACGGTTGTGCTGATACCGGTCATCGGTGTTATTTTTGGAACCGTGGCG
>JAGVHJ010000260.1 GCA_020056645.1 Desulfobacterales bacterium | reverse complement strand
AGAGAGCCCGCCCCCATCTCATCCTGAACGGCGATGGAGGAGAGAATTGAGATCCCCGCGCCGCTCTTGATACCCTGGCATACGGCCGCCGTGCTGCCCATTTCAGCGACAATGTTAAAATCGTAGATCGAGACGCCTTTTTTCAGAAAAGAGTCCAGAAGGGTTTTCAAGGTTCCAGACCCCGATTCTCGAAGGATGAATGGTTCGTTCTTAATCATGTTCAATGAGACGCTTTCCCTTGCGGCCCACCGGTGGTTTTGGGGAACGATCAGGCGCAACTCTTCGTCGATCAGTTTTTCCTGGATGATGGATTTGCTGGCGCTGCTGGCTCCCACAACGCCGAACTCGATCTCTCCGGTCAAAATCCGGTTGACGATTTCTTCCGAATCGGAGACGGCAAGATGGACCTTGACCTCTTTGTAATGTTTGGTGAAAGCGCCGATGATCTTGGGGAGAATGTATCCACCGGGGATCGTGCTGCCGCCCATGACGAGCCTGCCTTTGATACGGCCTTGGAACTCGTTGATGGCGGATTCGGCCTCATCCAGCAAAGCGGTTAACCGAATCGCGTAGGTGTAAAGCAGCTCTCCGGCCTTGGTGGGAGCAACCTGTTTCCCCAGCCGGTCGATCAAGCGGCAGCCAAAGTGATCTTCCAGATCCTTGATGTGGCTGCTGATGGTCGGCTGGGTCAGGTGAACGGCCTCACCGGCCTTGGAGAAGTTTTTTAGCTCCACGGTCTTACAGAAAATTTTGAGCTGCCATAGATTCATGGAGTGGGGTTATCCAGGTTTCTGGCCATATTTTTCGATTAAGCGTTCATTGACATAGGGCGGAACCATGTTGGACACGTCGCCGCCGAAACTGGCCACCTCCTTGATCGTGGAGGAGCTGATAAAGACCCATCGAAGCCCTGTCATGAGCAAGATGGTTTGAATATCCCTGTCCATGCTCCGGTTCATCATGGCCATCTGGAATTCGTTTTCGAAATCGGACACCACCCTCATGCCCCGGATAATGGCGGTGACCTTCTTTTTCTTGGCGTAGTCGACCAGGAGTCCGCCAAAGTGGTCAACCTCAAGATTGGGAAATTCAGAGAGGCATGTCTTGATCATGGTGATTCGTTCATCCACACTGAAGAGGGGCTGCTTTTTCGATGGATTATGAAGAATGGCCACAATGATTTTATCAAATAGTTTAAACCCTCTCTGAATGATGTCCACATGGCCGTTGGTGAGAGGGTCAAAGGAACCGGGATAGATGGCTGTTCGCTCCATGGAGTCGCTATTCCTTAATAAATAGGGATTGACAATAAAGGCTCGGATGGTCATATCATTAATCGACGCTTTTTCAAGATGTAATTATGGCAGCTAAAAAATAGAAAAACGGTATTGACTCCCTGATGATATATCTGATATGTCTTTTGGGATTTTTTAAAATGCTATATGTCACTATTGGGGGAATAATGGATATTATAAAAAAATTAGAAAGAGAGCAAATGCGCCTTGATCTGCCGGATTTCAGGGCAGGCGACACCGTGAAGGTCCATGTCAAGATCGTAGAGGGGAATAAACAGCGTATTCAGATATTTGAAGGCGTTGTGATCAGTAAGAGCAAGGGGACCTCAAGCGCCAGATTCACCGTCAGAAAAGTTTCTTCCGGAATCGGTGTTGAGCGAATTTTTCCCCTCCATTCTCCGGTTATCGACAAGATTGAAGTGGTTTCCTTTGGAAAAGTCCGCCGGGCGCGCGTCTACTATCTGAGAAATCTTCATGGCAAGGCGGCGAGAATCAAAGAGCGTCGGGTAACCAATTAATTTCAGCACGATAGAGTCAGATCAGGCAAAAGGAGGCTTTCCCAAAGAACCCTCCTTTTACTCGATCTTCAAGTTTTTAGGAATTGTGTTCAAATCCCCCGGCGGAAAAAAAATTTGACCCCAGGAATAGAGGGCGTATTTCGAGGGCCAACCTTTTTTTCCGAGGCAGGCGTTGGGCGAATGAATAAAACTTGAACATCGAGTTTTACCGGTTTCATGAACCCACATCCTCTTTCCGGAACCGATCCGGTTTCTCTCCAGTTTCGAAGAGCCATGGTTGCATCATTGAGCACAGCGTCCGGTATCTGCGGGCACCACCACTATTCCAGACCGTTTATGACGAGCAGGAACATGGGGCGGGGGAGTGGTCCATGCTGAATCCGTTTCAGCGGTTTGGACGAAGGGCGGAGGCGCTCGCCGCGCGACATCTGAAAGAGAACGGATATAAAATTTTACAAAAAAATTACCGGACCCGGAGTGGAGAGATCGATCTGATCGCCTTGGATGGCGAGGTCCTTGTTTTCGTCGAGGTCAAGGCCAGACGTTCGGAACGATTCGGAACGCCAAAGGAGGCCCTATCCATTCAGAAGCAGAGAAAAATCGTTCTGACCGCCCGCCACTATCTGAAAGAGTCCGGAAAACAGGAGATCAGGGTCCGGTTTGATATGGTCTCGATTCTCATGACCGGAAGTGTTCCCGCAATCGAGGTGGTGAAGAATGCCTTTGACATCGGATAGGGAGCAGATACCCAATGAAGGGGCTCAAGGCGTCCTCTATCTGGTTTCGACGCCTATTGGCAATCTCGACGATATCACCCTTCGGGCCTTGAAAATACTGGAACAAGCCGATTTTATCCTGGCGGAAGATACGAGACGCACGGGCTCCCTTCTCTCCCATTTTCAAATCAAAAAAAGGCTGATTTCTTGCCATGAGCATAACGAGACCGCCCGTTTGAAAGAGATCCTGGAAAAAATAGGGGCGGGCGCGCGGGTCGCCCTTGTAACCGATGCGGGAACGCCCACCATATCGGACCCTGGATTTATTCTGGTCAGGGAAGCCATAGGGCGGGGGCTTGATGTCCGCCCCATTCCGGGCGTATCCGCCGCGATCACCGCATTGAGCGTATCGGGATTTCCCACCGATTCCTTTCTGTTTTTGGGATTCCCTTCGAGAAAAAAAGGACGGAGGGAAGAACAGCTCCGGTCACTCTTGACGGAAACACGGACGGTTATTTTTTATGAATCTCCCCAGAGAATTCTTGGATTCATAGATGAAATGAAGGGCATCGCCGGGGACCGGGAAGCGGTGCTCTGCCGGGAGATGACCAAGATCCATGAGGAGTTTATCCGGGGGACCCTTTCCCTCATTTCCCAGGCTCTGATGGAGCGACCGGTGATAAAGGGCGAGTGCACCCTTGTGGTCAAAGGCCAGGATGCTCGCCCGGTGGTTTCTGAAGAATCGTGGATGGCGGAGATCGACCAGGCGCTTATGGAACCATCGGAAAAACCCGCATCCCTCGCAAAACGCATATCTCGCGCGGCAGGCGTTCCGCGAAACCGGGTCTACGAGGAGATTTTAAAACGCATCAACCAGAAATCGAATGAAGGATTCATTGATGCCGGCTAACAATTCCATTCTGAGAAGCTACGGTGCGGTTCCATACAGCCATATGAAGCCTCCGAAAACCATGGACAGGTTGGATACGTGGAAAATTCTGGTAGTAGACGATGAACCAGAGGTCCATCATCTGACCGAAATCGTGCTTGAGGAGTTTCAGTTCGAAGGGAGAGGGCTCGCTCTTCTCGCCGCCTATTCGGGTGAAGAAGCCAAAGAGATGGTTCGAAGCCATCCGGATATCGCCCTTATCCTGCTGGATGTGGTGATGGAGACGGACGAGGCTGGCCTGGATGTGGTTCGCTATGTGAGGGAGTCCCTGAAAAATCACATCGTCCAGATTGTCCTGCGGACCGGTCAGGCGGGCCAGGCCCCCCATCAGGAAATTATATCCCAATACGAGATCAACGATTACCATTCAAAAGTCGAGCTTACAGCGGCGAGAATGATTACCATCGTCACCGCCTCCCTCCGGGCCTACCGCTTGTCGTTGGCCCTTTTGAAATTGAACGATGCGCTCAGGGAGGAGCTTGATGAGCGGAAACGGGCCCAGGCGGAAATCCACCGGCTGACCCAGTTTCAGGAAAGCGTTATTGATAGCGCCGATATCTGGCTTCATGTCATGACTGAGACCGGCCAGATGGCCTTATGGAACAAGGCCGCCATGACCATCAGCGGCTACATGAAGGCGGAAGTGGCGGATGAAGGGGCCTTGTGGCGAAAGATTTTTCGTCATGACGGCCATCTTCCCGATCAGGAGAGCGTCTGGGCCGAGTTTTCCAGTCATGACCATGAGCTGTTCGATCGGGAAGTTCCTGTTCTCTGCAAGAACGGGGAGGTCCGGGCCATTATCTGGAACTCCAGAAGGCTTTACGACCACTCGGGCGATCCCATGGGGATGATTTTCCTGGGCCGGGATGTGACCGAGCAAAAAATGCTCGAAAGGCAGTTCAGGCAGGCTCAGAAGATGGAGGCCGTGGGGAGAATGGCTGGGGGGATCGCCCATGATTTTAATAACCTTCTGACCGTTATCCGGGGATATTGCGAATTGTCGCTGATCAGGCTGAATGAGCAGAATAGTCTCTATTTGAAACTCAAACAGATAGACCGGGCCGCGGAAAAAGGGGAGAATCTCACGCGCAAGCTCCTGTCGTTCAGCAGAAACCATGTGGTGACCCCCAGCGTGATTCCTTTGAACAAACTCATCCGGGAGATGGCGGAGATGATCGGCAGGCTGGTTCCAAAAAATATCGAGCTGGTTACCCGCCCGGCCGATGCGGAAGTGTTTATTCTAGCGGATCCGGGCCAGATGGAGCAGGTGATCATGAATCTTGTCATCAACGCCATGGACGCCATGAAAGAGGGGGGCCGCCTCTGTATGGAAACCTTCTCTATCACCATCAATGAGGAGGCGGGTGTGCATGGGAATGGGTTGGCTCCTGGTGAATACGCCTCTCTTTCCATCAGCGACACCGGCGTCGGCATGGATGAAAAGACCCTCGACCGATTGTTTGAGCCTTTTTTTACGACCAAGGAGAAAGGAAAAGGAACAGGGTTGGGGCTGTCGACGGTTTACGGCATTGTGAAACAGGTGAATGGCGCTATCAAGGTAACGAGCGAACCGTTTAAGGGGGCGCGGTTTGATCTCTATTTTCCAAGGATCGACATCCGGCGCAAGATCGATGAGCAATTTTAAAACAATGGGGGGAAGCATGACAATGAGCGAGAAGAGAGAGGGGGAGGATGTAAAATCCGCGGCATCCAAATCATCCACGCACAAAGGGGGTCAGCCGTTTCAGTTTCCTGGGATCACCTTCTCGACTTTTATTGCGTCGCTAAACGCGACAGCGCTGGTTCACCTGGGCGTTATGAGTACGCCTGGAACCAATGAGTCTTCAAAAAATTTGGCCGTGGCCAAACAAACCATCGATATCATCGGGATGCTGGAAAAGAAGACCCAGGGAAACCTGACGGAGGAGGAAGAGAAGCTGATACAGAATATCCTCCATGATTTAAGGCTCATGTATGTGAAAGAAGTCAAATGACCAATATCACATGCACCTCTCCAGCTAAGATCAATCTCTTTCTCCATGTGACGGGACGACGGCCTGACGGCTATCATACCCTTTACACCCTGATGTGCCGGGTGAAATACGGGGACGGGCTGGAAATGAGGATGGGTGAAAAGGGGCTTACGGTGCTGTGTGATCACCCGGAGGCTCCTGGCGGTAGCAACAATAGCGTCTATAAAGCGGCCGCCCTCTTTTATGAGCATCTTGGAATGGACCCGGAAGCCTGGGTCCGGATTGAAAAGAAGATTCCGGTTGGCGCGGGCCTGGGGGGGGGGAGCAGCAACGCCGGCACGGCGTTACGATTGTTGAATACCTATTATGACTCTCCGCTCACGCAACAGGAGCTGATGGCGTTGGGCCTAAAGGTGGGGGCCGATGTCCCCTTCTTTATTCTCGAGAAGAACGCGTTGGCCCAAGGGGTGGGAGATGTTCTCAAAAGTGTTGAGTTATCGATCCCTTATAAGGTGCTGATCCTCTATCCGGGGCGTCATGTCTCAACGGCCTGGGTTTATAAAAATCTCAATTTTAATTTGACAAACGGTGAAAAAAAAAATAACAATCCCCATTTTTTTAAGCCTGAAGGGGATTTTTCGCCTGAAAAGCATTTATGGAATGACCTTGAGGCGGTAACTGTAAAAATGGTTCCAGAGATCGATAGGATCAAGGAATCGCTAATGGCGTATGGGGCGAATGGCGCCCTGATGTCTGGAAGCGGGTCAAGTGTTTTTGGCCTCTTTTCAGACGAAGCGAAGGCCCGGCATGCCTATGACCGTATGACTCTAGCCGGAAAAGCGGCGCATGAGGGATGGAAGGTTGTCCTGACAGAGTTCATGCCATGATGGGTGGGATATCCTCTCTTGTTCCAGTCTGGACAAGGTGAAGAGAGCTCCTGTCATGGCGAAATCATGGGAATCGCATGTAGAATAGAGCTTGGTGAGTGATTTAAGTAATAGCTTGAATTGATTATCAATGCCTCCTGCGGCCAGCTTTTAAAAAGCTGGGCAAATAGGTTTTTAGAGGGTGTCTATAGAACCTTTTTTACCATGTTTGGCAACCTTTTCAAAAGGTTGGCTCCCGGCAGGGCCGTCGAGGCGAATCCTACATGCGATTACCCTGATGGCGAAATAACATTTGGTTGATTTTCGATTAGAAAAGGTGTATTAGCCTTCTTTATTTTTTGGGGCGTCGTCAAGCGGTAAGACACAGGGTTTTGATCCCTGCATTCAGAGGTTCGAATCCTCTCGCCCCAGCCAGACTTTATAGAAAAAGAGGAACGCATATATCATGCAGGGTGCATCCCCACAAGAAAATGACACTGACGGGTTCAAGGTCTTTACCGGTAACTCCAATCCGGTTTTCGCAAAACAGGTGTGCGACTATCTGGGAAAACCCCTTGGCAGCGCCAAGGTGAGCCGCTTCTCCGATGGAGAGATTCAGATTGAAATCAAGGAGAACGTCCGCACGAAAGAGGTGTTTATTATTCAGGCCACCTGTGCGCCGGTAAACGACAATCTCATGGAACTGTTGTTGATGGCCGATGCCCTGAAACGTTCTTCCGCCAGTAAAATTACGGCGGTCATTCCCTACTTCGGCTATGCAAGACAGGATAAGAAGGTGACTCCCCGGGTGCCCATCAGCGCGAAAATGGTGGCCGATCTGATTGAGAATATTGGAATGACACGGGTGATCACCATGGATCTCCACGCGAGCCAGATTCAGGGGTTCTTCAACATTCCGGTCGATAATCTCTATGCCGCGCCGGTCATCATCCAATATATAAAAAACACCTTCGATATGGATGATATTATTATCGTGTCGCCGGACGCTGGCGGCGTTGAGCGGGCCAGGGCATTCGCCAAGAGATTGAAGGTGGGGCTCGCCATTATCGATAAACGGAGGGATGCGCCCAATGTCGCCAAGGCCATGGCGGTTATCGGCAATGTGGTCGGTAAAACAGCGATCATTCTGGATGACATGGTGGACACGGCGGGCACGCTCTGCGAAGCGGCTCAGGCCCTTCTCGAGAACGGCGCGAAAAAGGTTCATTGTTGCTGCTCCCATCCGGTGCTTTCCGGACCCGCCATCGACCGGATCAAGGCTTCGGACCTATCCTCTCTCGTCGTGACCGATACCATCCCTTTGCAGGAAAAGGCGGCGATGTGTGATAAAATAAAGGTTCTGTCTATTGCGGAAATAGTCGGCGAGGGGATGCTCAGAAGTTTTCAGGGTGAATCCGTATCCTCGCTGTTCGTTTAAATAAGAAAGAGTGAAAAGAGCTTTCAAGGAGGGCGCTTTTGGAATTAATTGACTTAAAAACAAACACAAGAAATAAAACAGGGAAATCCGCTTCCCGGGCGATTCGACGTGAAGGAATAGTCCCTGCCGTTTTCTATGGGAAAAAGGATCCGGTTCTTCTGTCAGCGATCTATGGCGATCTTGAGCTGGCGCTCAAGAAGAGCCGAGTCCCACAGGTCTTCATCAACCTTATCGTTGACGATGGGGCAGAGGGCAAAACCGCCATGGTGAAGGAGTGCCAGATTGATCCTCTCTCACAACAGATCCTTCATGTGGATTTTTATGAAATCGCCATGGATCAGAAAATAAAACTCTTTGTCCCGGTTGTCTTGAAGGGGAAAGCCAAAGGGGTGGAAGATGGCGGACATCTACAGATAATCCGGAGGGAGCTGGAAATTAAGTCTCTTCCGGCGGATGTTCCCCCAAATATCGAAATTGATGTTACGGAACTTGGTGTCGGAGATTCCATCCATGTGAACGATATTGTGCCCATGCCGGGCGTCGAGATTCCGGCGGATGTCAATTTCACCGTGGTAACGATCGTCGCGACCAAGGCGGCAACCGATGCGCAGGCAGCCGCGCAGGCAGGCGCTGAAGGCGATGCGGCCGCAGCCGGGGCTTGATGGTTTTGGAAAGAAAGGTCGCCGCACCGGATGAGCGTCGATGTCTGTCCGATAGTATGGTATAAAGGGTAGTATGTCTTCGGAAAAACGATATCTGGTGACGGGTCTGGGAAATCCGGGTAGGGAGTACGCCATGACCCGGCACAATATCGGGTTTATGGTTGTTGATGAACTGGCCTCTATCCATTCCATCGCTCTAGTAAAAAAAAAGTTTGATACGGATTTCGGGATAGGGATGATCGCCGGGTTCCAGGTCGTTCTCGCTAAACCCCTGGCTTTCATGAATAAAAGCGGCCCTCCCCTGAGACGGCTGGTTGATTTTTATGATATTGGCCTGGAAGATGTTCTTGTGATCCACGATGATATCGATCTGGAATTCAGCCGGATGAAAATCAAGGCCGACGGCGGGCATGGTGGACACAATGGCCTGCGGTCCATGATCGAGGCTTTTGGAACCAACCGGTTCGCAAGAATCCGGATGGGGGTCGGACGGCCTGGCAGCCGTGGGGACGTAACGGGACATGTGCTGGGAAAGTTCTCATCGGAAGAAAACGAGGCTCTTGGAGCAATGATCACCCAGGCGGCGGATGTGGTTGGCCTCATTCTCAGCAAAGGAATTGTTGCGGGGATGAATAGGGTTAATTAACACGCGATCTTCAAGCTAATAGGTCGGATAAAATGATAAAAACAAAGAGGGACATCGGGCCTCCGCCTGTTGTCCCTCTTCTCTTTTTGCGATTCAGAACATATAGTCGACCATCAGACCAAATTCAAGATCCTTGAATTCAAAATCAATGTCCCGCCATTTTTCAAGCGAATAGAGCGTGTTGAGATCAAGGCCGATCCGGTTGAACAGGGGAAGATGGAGGCCAAGGCTGAGTTGATAGTAGAGATCCGTATCGTCAATTAGGTCCTCTTTATCGGAAATGTAGCTTTTCAGGACGCCGATACCTGCCCTGTAGAACCGGTCTTTGACGATCAGACTCAGCCGGGGGGTTATGACACGGTCGATCTGGGCGTTGTCTTGAATGGAAGGGGTAATGTCTGCGCCCATAAGCCAGTAGCCGATTCCCTCATGATATTCGTAATAAAGACCATAAGAGAGATCGCCATCCTGAAAAGGCAGCGCTTTAAAATCCGAGTGGGCCTTATGATAGGTGAGGCCAACCGCCAACCGATGGTTCACGGGCGGTTCGGGCGCCGCCTTGCCAAAGTGCTGTGAGCTTCTTGCGTCAAGATCGTGATTGCAAACAAGCGCGTTGACCAATGTGAAAGCCGCCGCGAGGATGATTCTTTTCTGAAAACCGTTCATTGGCAATCCTTGAAACGCCGTTGGAGAAAAAGTGTTGGTGAAAGGGTGGCTCTATTTCAAAGCCTGCGCTTACTGATCTTTATCCGAGTTTTTATCTTTATCTGCCGGCCTGGGGGAATTTTTGTTTATCTCTTTCGCCACTTCCACATCTTCCACCACGCGGGCCATTTTTTTCGGGTCGATGGAGGTTGTCTGACCTTTGGAAGGGGTCAGATTGTTACGTATTTTTTTTAAAATCTGGTTGATCGTTTCTTTGTTCTTCATAAGAGATCCCTCTTCTATGTAACGCCAATGCGATGATGGCCTTTTTCTGTATCGATGTTCCCGTGGCGAAAATCATTTCCATAAATTCGAAATTAACATAGTAATTAGAAACTCATATTGCAAGCAATGCTTTATAAAAATGGGGAGAACTTTTCTACAAAAGAGGTTCTTTTCTATAGAGCGATTTCTTATCAATCCTTTATTTTATCTATGTTCGTGCATATCTGTCTTTTTTATTGAATAGATATAGCGAATGTGTTATGGTCCGTGATCGCCCTAAAGATAATTACAATCAAGAATTTTAAAATAAATCGTTGGTGAAAAAAATGGCGGAAAAGGCTGTTAAGCAGAAAGCGGTTAAACCGGTCTCTAAAGAGTTCAATGTCGGGGACCTTGCAGTTTATCCTGCCCATGGTGTGGGACGTATTGAGTCGATTGAGAAAAGAGAAATCAATGGTCAAGCCATGACCTTCTATATCATGAAAATACTGGAAAACGGTATGGTGATCATGATCCCAACCGCCAATGTGGCTTCCGTAGGACTCAGGAACATTATCGAGAAGAACGAGATAGAAAAAGTCTACGATATCATGAAAAACCGGACCAGAAATAAGATTCATGATAATCAAACCTGGAACCGGAGATACAGAGAGTACATGGATAAGATCAAGACAGGGTCCCTTTTTGACGTCGCGGAGGTTTTCAGGGATCTCTTTATTTTGAAACTGACCAAGGATCTCTCATTCGGTGAGCGCAAACTGCTCGATACGGCCCAGGGACTTTTGTTAAAGGAGCTCAGCACGGCCAAACAGGTGGATGAAGCCGCCATGATGACCGAGATTGAGTCGCTGTTTGAAGCCTGAAGGCGTCTATGGCTGCCGAAGAGGGCTTCACGTTTCGCATTCAGCAGGAAGATACGGGGAAACGGTTCGACGCGGTTGTTAGTGACACGATCGCCGGCCTATCTAGATCTTTTGCCGCCAGCCTGATCCGTGACGGTCATATCCGTGTAGAGGGTCAATTAAAGAAACCCAGCTATAAGGTGAAACAAGGGGAAACGATCACCGGAACCGTTCCTCCGCCACTCCCTTTGGCCGTTATGCCCGAGCCGATCCTGATCCGTATCGTATACGAGGACGAGGATATCGTCGTCGTGAATAAACCCGCGGGTATCGTGGTCCATCCCGGCGCCGGAAACAGGTCGGGAACCCTGGTGAACGCCCTTCTCTTTCACTGTCCCGATCTGAAGGGAATCGGCGGGGTCGAGCGGCCAGGAATCGTTCATAGACTCGATAAGAACACCAGCGGGCTGATGGTGGTGGCCAAGACTCATACCGCCCATCAAGCCCTTTCCCTGATGTTTAAAACCCGCGAAATTCATAAAGAGTATGTGGCGATCGTTCATGGATCTCCGAAAGAGGCCGCTGGCGTCATCACCTGTCCAGTGGACCGGCACCCCACAGAGAGAAAAAAGATGTCCACCCAGAGCCGGTCCGGAAGGCACGCCGAAACACTCTGGCGGGTGAGCCACCGGTTCAGGCGATACGCGCTCCTTTCCTGCATCATCAAAACCGGGAGAACCCACCAGATTCGTGTGCATCTGGCCTCCATCCATCATCCGGTGGTGGGAGACGCTGTCTACGGGACTCCCCATCGGAAATACCAGGAGAAAGAGGCGGAAGCCTTTTACCGGTCCCATGTAAAACCGCTTTCCAGGCATCTGTTGCACGCGAGAAGACTCTCCTTCCCTCATCCGGTATCGGGAAAAAGAATCGATCTGGAATCCCCCATCCCTGAAGAAATGGAGCGCTTTATTCAACACGCCACCTGTTCCGATGGGAGCTTCTCCACCGGCAAAGGGATCTCCAACGGCCCTCTGCTGAATCCAAGTTATAAAACTATTTGATAATTTTATATTTTTTTTGTGTTAATTCAAAACATTTGCCTTGACTTTTTTTAGAGGGTTACGGTATGTTTTTTTACACTCTTTATCGGTTTATAAATGGTTGCTGTTCAGATGATCGATGTTCATCTGGTTCGGAAACGGGTATGTCATGTTTCGGTATCCCCCCTTCTGCTTCCGGAGGAGCGAATCAAATGGAAAATGGCATGGCTTTCAGGGCAGCGTGAAAAAACCACTCACTATTTCGGAACTCCTTAAAAATTTTAAAAATCTGCCCTCCCTTCCGCAGATATTGTTGAGGCTTATCGATGCCTTGAATGACGAAGCGGTTTCACTGGAGACGGTTTCAAGAATCATTTCGAAAGATCCTTCCTTATGCGCAAAAGTGATGCGGCTCGCCCACTCTCCCTTTGTGGGGATGGGAAACCGGATCAAAACCATTGATCAGGCGGTGATCTATCTGGGAATCGATGTCATCAAAAATTTGGCGATCAGCGCCTCGGTGATTCAGGTGTTTAGGCGTCCCGAATATCGATCCCTGGTCGAGCTGAACCAATTCTGGTTCCACTCGTTCACCTGCGCCGTCATCGCCCGGAAAATAGCCCGGAAAATAGCCTATGGATATCCAGAAGAAGCGTTTCTCTGCGGATTATTACATGATATCGGCAAGCTGATTCTGGTTGTCAACTTTCCCAAAGAGTTCTCCTCTCTCGTTCCCTCTCCGATTACACCGTTGACATATCCAGCGAACGCGGAGGAAACCATCGGCATCTCCCACAGCCAAGCAGGCGCCTATATTATAGAATCATGGAAGCTCAAGACGCTGATGGCGGACGCGGTTTTATATCACCATGAGGCCCTGAAAAAAATTGAAGAGGCCTTCCCTCTGGTGAAAATCGTCTATTCGGCCAATCTGCTTTTCCATGCCGGCCATGGCGCGTCCCACCCAGAAGGCTTCGCACCACTGGGAGTTCTTTTAGACCTGAGTCCGGTTGAGTGTGATGAGATTCTCCTGTCGGCGAGGAGTGAAGTCATGGATGTGGCCCAGTCGTTTGAGATAGATATCTCGCCATACATTCAAGCGCCTGAGTCAGGAGTCGCTTCGGAGCCATTGAACACCAGGGATTCCATTCATGACCGGCTGATCGATCGGGTTGAAAGCATCTCCATGATGAATGGAACACTTCAGAGTCTGCTGACGGCGGACAGCCTTTCATCCATTCTCAAGGTGGTTGAGAAAGGGGCGTCGATTCTCTTCGATGTGGCGGAGGTCTGCTTTTTTCTGCTGGATGTTGAAAAAAATATCCTGATTGGAACGGCGGCGCCGGAAGGAGACGGCAAAAAAGAGGCGGTGAATGGCCTTGTGATAAAAGCGGATAGCCAAAGCGCCATCGCCCGGGCCTTAATCCAGCAAAAGATGACCGATACGTTTGATGCGGATCTATCGGGAGAACTATCCATTATCGATGAACAGTTGATCCGTCTGATCGGCGAAGAAGGACTGTTCTGCGTTCCCATGCTGGCGGGTAAAGAACCGGTGGGCGTCATGGTCATGGGGGTCTCGGAAGAGTTGAAAAATTCTCTTCTCTCCCTTTCAAGGAAAGTAACCATGCTGGTCAATCAGGCCGCCATTGCCCTGAGAATGGAGAGGGAGAAGGAGGCCCGGATACGGATTATCAAATCGGAACGGCTCGATGCGTCGGCGCAAACGGCCAGAAAGGTGATCCATGAAGTGAATAATCCATTGGGGATTATCAAAAACTATATCAAAATCCTCGGTCTGAAGCTTCCGGAAAAGCATCCGGCCCAGGACGAACTGAAAATTATCAGTGAAGAGATCGATCGGGTGAAGCTCATCATGATGAATCTCTCTCAGTTTTCGAAACCCGCGGTAGGATCACCAGAGCTCTTGGATGTGAATGAGATGCTGGCCGGCTTTCTTTCGGTTATTGAAAAGTCCATGATGATGCTATCGGGTGTTGAACTCAGATTCATCCCCGACGAGACCCTTCCCAAAATTTTTTCGGTTAAGAACAATATTAAACAGGCCCTTCTCAATCTGGTCAAAAATTCGGTGGAGGCGATGGGCGAAGGAGGGCGGATCTCCATTTCAACACGCGCCCTCAATGCGGCCGGAAAACCGATTTCAGGGGAAGCCGCCGAGGATGCGGAGAGTGTTGAGATTCGGGTTCAAGACAATGGGCCCGGACTTCCTGACCCTATCAAGACTCATATCTTTGAACCGTTTTACAGCACAAAAGAGGGGGAGCATGCGGGCCTTGGGCTTGCCATCGCAAACAGCACCATCCATGAGATCGGCGGCGGAATCACCTGGTCAAGTGATAAGAAGAGCGGCGCGCGGTTTTCTATCATCCTGCCGGTTTCCGTCCGTCCAAGGAAGTGACGGTTTTTGTAACGCCAATAAAAACAGATGGGGGAGTGGAGATGACCATGGCTTCTAAAATAATCATCGTCGATGATGAAGAGCGTTTTCTTGAAAGCCAGAAGATCCTTCTGGAGTTAGATGGTTTTTCGGTGGATCTCGCTTCGAGCGGGCTTGACGCCATCGCCATGTTTGAGGTCAGGAGGTATGATCTCTATATTTTCGATATCAACATGCCTGAAATGAACGGTTTTCAGTTGATGAAAGAGGTGCTCGGAGCAGATCCTGAGGCCTTGATCATCATGATGACCGGCGACGTCTCCGTGGATTCGGCGGTCCACTCCATGAAAATGGGAGCCTACGATTATCTGAAAAAACCCTTCGAATATGAAGACCTGTTGAAAACCATCAAAAACGCCCTGGAGAAACGAAAGCTCATCATCGAAAACAGGGCCTATTCATACCGGCTTCAGCTGACGGAAAAATTTTATCAGTCAATGGTGCACCATTCGCCGGATTTGATCTATGTCCTGGGGCCGGGAGGGCGATTTACCTTTATCAACAAGGCGTTTGAGCGGATTCTCGGTTACAGGCGGGAGGAGTTGATCGGCAAATCCTACAAGATGCTTCTCTTCCAAGAGGATTTTATCAAGTCGGAGTTCTATTTTAATGAAAGAAGGACCGGCGAGCGGGTCTCATCGAGTGTGGAAATGAAACTCAGACGCAGTGAAACCTTTTTGGGGGGGCATCCCACCGAGGTTTCCTACATTTTCATCGAGCTTAAGGCCACGGGCGTCTATGACAGGGCCATTACCGAAAAAGGGAAGAAATTTTTGGGCACTTATGGGGTCGCACGGGATATGACCTATCGGAAACAGCTCGAGTATCAGCTCATTCACGCCCAGAAGATGGACGCCATAGGAACCCTCGCCGGTGGCATCGCCCATGATTTCAATAATATCCTCATGGGGATTCAAGGCTACTCCTCGCTTCTTTTAATAGGACTGAAACCCGATGATCCCCGGTACATCAAGCTGGTGAGCATTGATCAGTATGTGCGGAGCGGCGCGGAGCTGACACGCCAGCTGCTTGATTTCGCCTCCGACACCAACTACAATGTCCGGCCAGCCAACCTGAACACCATGTTGAAAAAGTCGATATCGATGTTTGGAAGGGCTAAAAAAGAGATCCGGATCCATGGCAACTTACAGAAAGGGCTATGGGCCGCGGAGGTGGACGAGGGGCAGATCAGTCAGGTGATCCTTAATCTCTATGTGAATGCCTGGCAGGCCATGCCCAATGGCGGTGAGGTCCATGTCACAAGCGAAAATGTCTCTCTCATGAGAATCGAGGCGGAAGAGATGGGCTTGGGAGGGGGCAATTACGTCCGTATCACCGTGAGAGACACGGGAATCGGAATGGACGAGGCCACCATGCGGCGTATTTTCGAACCCTTTTTCACGACCAAGAAGAAAATGTCCGGAACGGGTCTGGGCCTATCATCGGCCTATGGCATCATCAAGAGTCACAGCGGGGCCATCACCGTATCGAGCATCCTGGGTAAAGGGAGCACCTTCTCCCTTTATCTTCCCTCCACGGAAAAGCGGGTGGTCTATGAAATCAAACCCCCATCGCTTCCGGTTTCAGGAAGGGGAACCGTGCTCATCATCGATGATGAGGAAAATATCATCAATGTGACGCGTGAGATGCTTGAAAGCGTTGGCTACACGGTCATGACCGCCAAAAATGGGAATGAGGCCATTGATCTGTTCCGGAAAAACAGCAGTCTGATCGATGTCCTGCTCCTCGACATGATCATGCCCGGCATGAGCGGTAGCGAGACCATGAAACATATCCGGAACATCAATCCCGACGCCCGGATTCTTCTCTCCTCCGGCTATGGGCGTGAAGGTATCGCTGAAGATATCCTCTCTCGGGGGTGCGACGGTTTTATTCAGAAGCCCTATGATCTAGAGCGATTGTCAAATATGATCATGTCCATCTGCGAGAACAGACCGGAAAAATAATGGGTTTGAGCGCCTCTTTTCACACGATATCCTATTCTTAGAGTCACTTTCACCACCTATTCATCAAGATGGCGAAAAGCCCGTTAAAGCAAGGCCATACGGAATAGTTGCTTTTAGACACCTTCAGCAGCGCTATGCCACCCGGCTGAATGCGGAGGCCTTGATCGCCGCGACCACCGTTTTCCCTTTTGTGATGCCAAGTTCATTCGCCGCTTCGGGAACGCTATGACGCGCTATGTTCCTCCGGGCCAGCTCTTCGATGGGGAGGAGGGCTTCCGCTGATCCTTT
>JAGVHJ010000136.1 GCA_020056645.1 Desulfobacterales bacterium | reverse complement strand
GATTTCACCGATCAGGGCTCCAAGAAAGGCCAAAATCAGCATGCCAAATGGCGGGATAAAGAAAATACCCGCGATCATGCCGATAATCGACCCCAAGATCCCTGTTTTGGATGCGCCGTATTTTTTGGCTCCCATGGCGGGAATGATATAGTCGAAGAGCGACACCAGAACCGTTAAAAGGGCGGTGATGATCAGAAAAGTCGTGCTGAAGGGCTCCCAGTTCCTGGCGAAGGAGAGGATCAGAAGGGCCAGATAACTGAAGGGCGGCCCGGGAAGGATCGGCAAAAAACACCCCACGAAGCCCGCGATCGATATGAGAAGCCCCACAATGATAAGAAAGATCATTTTAAAAATACCTCATTCATTCCTGGAGGGTTAATTGAAAATCCACCCGATGGAAAGGGTGATCACTTCGTTATCTTCGAGTCGGTTGAACAATCCATAAAGTTCAACATGGTCAAAGAAAATGGCTCCACCGCCCAAGGAATAAAAAAAACCCGTGTTTTCCCATGAACCCGATGGCAGGGTTGTGGCGCGGGGATAGTGCCGGACGGTTGTTTTTTCCCAGAAGAAGCCGGAGCCAAGCTGGGCGAAGAGGTTGGTTCCTCTATATTCGGGAAGGGTGTAACGCATGACAACCGATGCATCGGCCAGTTTGTAGCTGTTCGATGAATCATATTCGCCATAGGAGTCTTTTACTGTTTCCTCCCCATCCATCAGCCGGTAGTTGGTTTCGAAACCCGTTGCGAGCCCGTTGATGGTTTTTACGGACCTTAACGCTTTTCCGCCGATGAAGAATCCCTGATCAAAGGCCATCTCTTCAAAACCCACCTTTTTGTCCATGGAACCGCCATGAATGGAGAAAATCCATTTTTCCGCATATGGAGAGGAGGGGAACGCGGCAATCATAACGGAAGCGGCTGCTACAATCACAACGGGTTTTAACAGCAAAAATGGGTTCATGGGCCGATGACCATCGAATAAAAACAAAAACACGGGATGGAGTGAGACCATCCCGTGCCAGAAACTGTTTTGCGCCGTTATAAGTTCGTTTTATTTAGAAATTATAACCAACCGTGATTGTAACATAGTCTGCATCATCAAACGATTTGTATAACGCTGTTGCTTCAAAATTCTCCATGAAGGCCAATCCACCGCCGACTGCGAAACCGAATTCGGTATCGTCTTCGGATTCAGAACCGTATCCGTCCACATCGACTTCAACTTCGCCCCATGCGAAACCGATTCCTGCCTGGCCGAAAACCTTCATATCTGCGGCATCCAGAGGAAATTCAAATCTGACGGTGGGGAGAACTTCAAACACCTTGAAATCGTAATCGGCTTCATAGCTGGCCCAGCCATTGTTGGAGTCCTGCTCGCCGCTTGCCATGCCAGCGCTCAGGCAAAGACCAATTAACATCTCATCCATGACGCCTGAGGGCATCATGGCCTGGCCGCCGATGACGTAACCCATATCAAGACCCATGTCATCCAGATCTCCCTGGGGAAGCATGACACCCGCGTTGATTCCATATTTAATCTCGCTGAAATCCATTCCAAACCCGGTCAGGGGAAACACAAACAACGCCACTGCCGTTAAAGCCACTAATATTCTTTTCATTTTTTTCTCCTTTTTAAAAGCTCGTGATGTACAGGCGCAAAACTAAGGACATCCGAATTTGTTTTTGGTGAACACGTTCACAATTCCATCAGTCTGATTACGATAATTACCCGAATGTGGTTAATAGAGGATTCACTTTTGACCGTTCATGAAAAAGGCGTTTTCGTCGTCTCATGATCCGAATATATAGAACAGTCTCGGCAATCGTGACTGTTAACAACGGCTTATGCCGGAAAATTAAAGTGGTGTCAAGGAAAATGTGGCCTTGATCATCGTTTCAGCCGCTTATTATCGTTTCTCGTTACGAGGCTTTCTCTCGTAACGCATGGCATGAGGCTCCGCCTCGTCAGTCCCGGCCGGAGCCGTCATATTGGGCTACGAGGCAGAGCTTCGTAGCCAGCGCCAACCATGAGCCACGCTGAGCTTATGGAAAAAAAGCGGCCGGTCAAGAGGCCCTTTTTTTTTGGTTTTTACAATCCTTCTTCAAAAGAGAGCGTGAGTTGTGATAAGGGGGAGGGGAAGCGTCGTTATGACGGATGAAATGGTTTTTTATATAGAAAGGAAAGCGCGTGTACATTTATCAGGAAAAGAACGCCTATTTCGCCCAGATTTCAGATGGGCTGGAAGAGTTGGGCGCGGAGGAGCTGAAAGAACTCGGCGTTTCTGAAGTGAGACCCGGTTACAGGGGTATTCACTTTAAGGCCCCGAAGGAGGTGCTGTACCGGGTCATTTACAACGCCAGGTTGATTTCGAGGGTGTTGGCCCCTCTGGCCTCCTTTCCCGTGAAAGATGGCGACAGCTTGTACCGGGAAGCAAAAAAAATCAGATGGACCGATTTCCTTTCCGAACGAATGACCTTTGCCGTGTTTGCAAACGTCTCCGAGAGCGACATTAACCACAGCCAGTTCGCGGCCCTTCGGCTCAAGGACGCCATCGCCGATTATTTCAGGGAAAAAAAAGGGGTCCGGCCCAACGTGGACACCAAGACACCCGATTCCTGGTTCAATCTTCACATCCGGCAAAACAAGGCCGTGGTGAGCCTGGATGCGTCGGGCGGCTCTCTCCATAAACGGGGGTATCGAAAGCACACGGTCGACGCGCCCATGCAGGAGACCCTGGCCGCCGCCATCATCCGGATGTCCGGATGGGACGGGAGCCGGCCCCTGATCGATCCCATGTGCGGCTCGGGGACGCTTCTTCTCGAAGCCCTCATGCGCCACTGCATGATTCCTGCGGGTTTTTTGAAAAAACGGAGCGGCGCCTGGTGTCTGCCCGATTTCAATGAAGAGATCTACCGGTATGAGGTTGCTTGCTCCAACCGGAAAATCAGAAGCTTCGAGGACCGCTTGATTTTCGGTTATGATATCGATGAGCAAGCAGTGGACGCCTCGCGTAGAAACGCGA
Organism: Desulfobacterales bacterium; assembly: GCA_020056645.1. Lineage (GTDB taxonomy): Bacteria > Desulfobacterota > Desulfobacteria > Desulfobacterales > JAHIVH01 > JAHIVH01. The sequence goes on along the minus strand of JAGVHJ010000136.1, from coordinate 1,057 downwards.
GCCGGATTCCGGGCGGCGAGAAGATCCGGCTGGATCGGAAACATTTCAAACACATCGATCAACTAGAAAATTCCATCATCGTCTGCAACCCGCCCTATGGGATCCGGCTTAAACCCAATACCAACATGGGAGAGTTCTACAAAATGTTCGGTGATTTTCTCAAACAGCGATGCAAGGGATCGACCGCCTATATCTATTTCGGGGAGCGGGCCTATATCAAAGATTTGGGCCTGAAGGCCTCCTATAAAAAAGAGATGAATAACGGCGGGCTGGATGGCCGGCTGGTGAAGGTGGAGCTTTTCTGAGCCGTTTTTAACCGATAACCCCCATCCATCCCTCCAAGGAGAAGAGACCATGAGACCCCTCCATCTTAAAATCATTCGATTCTTGATGTCCGGAGTTGTTTTCACACTGGGGATAGGCGCTATTCTTGGGTCGTCGGTGGAGGATTACGATGATGACCTGAGTGGCGCGTGGAAGATGGTTTACCAGACCGAATGGGATGGCTCCGGCTGTCTCTCTTCCGCCCCGGACGAGGATATCTACATGAGAATTATAGATAACCGTCACCGCGAATACCTGATTGTGGACTACCAAGAGTGTTATTTAAAGGAGGACGAATGTATCGTTGAGGATGGCCGGATCTTTCTTTTCGATGAAGGGGGGTCTCCCTATGACGTCGAGGGGTCGCCCTATGATATATCGAGCCATACCCTCGTGATCTATAACCCTGAAACGATATACGATTTCTGCGAAGAAAAAACGGTGTTTGAACGCATAGACGACTGGGAGTACGAGGATCTTCTATGGGAGTGTTACGGTGATGAGTATGAGTGACCGGTGGCGCTCCGGTTAAAAAAGGCCCATTTTGTTCGTTCTTACAAAAGGGCCTTTCGCCACTATGGCAAGAACCGTCTGAATGATACATGCGATTATCCGAGAAGATCAGGGGAATCGCATGTGGAATAGGGCTTGGTGAGTGATTTAAGTAGTGCCTGAACGAAAACCCTCTTTTTTCCCGATTTCCGCGTCAGGCTCAAATGTTAATCCTCGAAAT
>JAGVHJ010000085.1 GCA_020056645.1 Desulfobacterales bacterium | reverse complement strand
TCCTGCTTTTCATAGGAAAGGTCGTTCATAATTTTTTGAATATCATCCTTGCGTTCTTCAGGGGCGATTAAATCTATGTCTTTAGTAAATCTTAAGATTCCCATCGTAGTTAAGGCCAACCCACCTGAAAGGGCAAAATCAATTTTTTTCTTTTGAAAACGTTCTATAAGAATTTTTAAAACTTCTTTTAGATTCATGTACGGAATTGCCTTTTAATTTGAACCAGTTTGGTTTTATTATAAGACCATTATAACGTAAAAACATATTAAAAGGAAGGGCTCTGTCCCTATATTTACCGGTTTTTCTATTTTTGACTGTTTAAAAAAATTACAGGCTCTGTCCCTAATTTTTACCACTTTTTTTAAGTTCTTTCACCGAGCGCCGATTCCCTCGTTTGTTGTTGCCTCCCGAGCCGCGCTGCCACTTCGAAAATCGATTATTTAAAGTCCTTTCAGCTTTCAGGCCATTGCCTTCCAGGAGTTGTTTCATGAGCGTGAGCACTTCATCACGTGGCAACTCGTCGAGCCAGTCATCCCTCTCCTTCTGAGAGGGTTGTTCTGCCTGTATTGGCGGGCTGCCTATCCCGGCACCCGACAATAGGTCCTCATCCACCTCCAGAAATTCCGCAAGCGCCTGTTGCGCCGCCGTCAGGCTCCCAATGCCTTCCACCGGCAACGGCTCCAGATCGTCGTCATCCACCATCTCCCTGGTCACGGCTGCCAACCAACCGATATAAAGGCTTCGGATATCCCCGCGTAGCAACTCGTCCCGGATCGGGGCAAGGCGCGCCATCCAGCCCCGGCCGTCATCCATCCCGAAGCGGTCGTAATTCTCGGATTCGTCCAGGCGCCAGGTGATCACCCAGTGGTTTTTTGTGGCCTTGAAATCAAGAACGCCATCCACTGCCATTGCCTCGGCGGTTTTTTTCGGTATCGCCTCGATTGGCAGACGCACCATAAAAATGGCCGTCATCCAGTTGGCCACATAGACATGGGCATCGAAAAACCGCTTCATGAGTTCAAGCGGGTTCCCCTTGAAATTTCCCCATTGGTAATCGTTGGTGAAACTTACGGACGTGATATGAGCCCGGGTGGAAAGCGAACGTAGGGCAGCCATTTCTTTCGCCGTGAGCGGCCTGTCAATGGCCAGAAACTCGTAATATTGGTATTCACTCATGGTGTTTTATTAAAAATAGGGGCTCTGTCCCTAATTTTAACGAATTTCCCATTTGTGGCATTACCGCAAATGGGAAATTTTCCCGATCAAACCCGGCAGGTTCACGAACGTCGCCTCCATCCCTTTGTAATGCCGGACAAACGGCTTCTCCACATCGGCTGCCACCACCAAGGAATCCCCTTTTGGATAACGTTCACGAAACCGTTTCAAATTGTCGGGATCGAAATCGGCTGCCGACCATTTGCATTCAATCGCCACCGGAGGACGTCCTCTTCCTGCAATTACAAAATCAATTTCATGGCCGCGTTTATCACGCCAGTACAAGATATTTCTTATCTGCAGGCAGCCCTGAATCTCGTTCAATACATAATGCTCCCATAGCAGTCCCATGTCTTCCCGGCGGAGCTCGTGCCACCCCCGATAATAACAGACGAATCCTGTATCAAAGCCATATACTTTTGGCGCCGAAACGATCTCACTTGACCTGCTGGTACTGAAAGGACGTACAATATGAAACACGAAAGTCGCCTCGAGGACGGCCAGATAATTGGAGATGGTCGTTCGACTGACTTCACAGGGCGCTGTAAAACGGGTTGCCTCAAAAAGGCCGCCGCTTTGGGCCATTAACAGCTCGAAAAAACGCTGGAAAGCATAACGGCGTTCCAGATGAAAAAGTTCCTGAATATCTTTTGCCCAATACCCATCGACCCAATCCTGGAAATCCCATTCCGGCAGGGTCGCAGACAGAATGAACGGCGGTAATCCTCCAAAAAGCAGGCGCTTCGCAATATCGCCCTGACCGAAATCAACAAGATCCTGGGCCACCATCGGCGTGAGCCAGAGGGACTCCTTACGGCCCGTCAGAGTATCCTTAAATTTCGCGGATGCGCCAAGGGTGGAAGAACCGGTGGCGAGAATCTTCACTTTGGGATAGTGATCCGCCGCGATTTTCAGAAGCTCGGAGGGATTTCGCAGGCGGTGGATTTCATCAAGAATGATGGTGCGCCCTTGGAGGGGCCTGAGGAACCCTTCGGGATCCTCCAGCGCCATGCGTGTCCGCGGCAACTCGCAATCGAAGTATTCTACATCGGCGAGGCTCCGGCTCAGAAAGGTCTTTCCCACCCGACGGACTCCGGAGAGCCAGATGACCGAGCGCCTTTCCCAAGCTTTGTTTATTTTTTCTATCCAAAAGGTTCTATTCTTCATGCAACTACGATTGCATATAGTGACACTAAATGCAAGCATAAAAAATAGAAAAGGCGGCCGGGATGGGCTTTCCCGCAGCCTAAAATCATATAAAACCATATTGTCATAGGGACCAAAATAGGGGATTATATAGGGACTAACATCCGGACGGGGAGAGCCGGCCTATGGCATCCATCAGAAATTCATACTCTGACGGCGAGAGAATGACTGCGGGCGGAAGGCATCTACGGGAATCATGTAGCCCGATCAACCCCGGAAGGGCCCCCTCCTTTTCCCGCCCGTTTCCAGTAGTCGCGGAAGGTGACAACCCGCTCCCGCTGTTCCGTGGTAAATAGAAACGGCTCCACATCACGGGCCAGAAAATTCATGTCCAACTCTTCGAGTCTCTCTTCAAAGCGGCGAAGAAATACCTTCCGATCCATATCCCGGCAGGCCGCCTTCAATAGGTTCTCGAACCTGGGAAATGTCAGAGCGAAGCTGTCGAAATCCAGGTCTTCGGAAAAACGACGGCTGTCGTGGAGGACCCTGATTGCCGTGCCGCCGATAAAACTCAAGGCCGCCGCCCCGATATCCTTATCCGACCCAGGGTCGCGAACAGACCGGTTACCGACCTGTC
>JAGVHJ010000086.1 GCA_020056645.1 Desulfobacterales bacterium | reverse complement strand
TTGAATCACGGTTATGTCAACAAAACAGGCGGACATGTATACCGCCAATTGGGGCAATACCAAACCTATACGCTGATCAAGAACCCGGTTTCAAGGCCGCTTGTGTGCGACGTTTGCGGGCAATCTCTTTCCGCAAAGGTTTGCGACCCTCTTTTTTTAAAACAAAAGACAAAGAAAGAGAGAAAGAAAAAAACGGAAGCAAAGAAAGAGACCCCGATCCAAGAGTCGCTGCCGGATGCTTCCGGTTACCCGACATCAAAACAGTGGCAGGCGTTGAAGCGCCTGACAGAGAGGAGGCACACTCATGAACGATGACGAACGAATGGCGATCTTGAAAAAGAAGTGCGCGGAAATCGGCCAGAGCGCGGTCGCACGAGAGCTTGGCTACTCGCCAACAGCGGTGAACCAGGCCTTGTCGGGGAAATATAGAAGCTCGGTAACCACTTTATTATCAAGGGTTGAGGAAAAATATGGGCGGACCTTGGTTGATTGTCCGGTCTTGGGGGAGATGACGCTTGCCAGGTGCTCGGACAACAGGCGGCGACCGTTCGCCGCGATAAATCCGACGCGGGTGAGGCTTTTCCGTGAGTGCAAGGATTGTACGGCGTACATCCAGAACCCCATCGAACACTCAAAAAGAACCCAAGGAGGAACAAGGAATGATTCGTAGGTTATTAAAATCACTGAAACAGGTTGGACACCTTACCACGGAGGAACAAAACACGGAAAACGACCCGCACCTGCGGTTGAAGAGCGCGCCTGCTGAAAAAAAAGACCGGCGGGGCAATAGAGATCACGACGTGCCGTTATTTTTAAGGAAGTGGGCGAATTAAAAACAAACAAGGAGGAACAAGACATGATGGGTAGATTATTGAACCCAATGAAACAGGCGAGAAGGCTTTCAACAGAGGAAAAGCGCACGATCAACACGATACACCTGCGATTGAACAGCGCGGCTACCAGCCTGAACTCAGCGGCCAGAGCCGAGTCAGACCAGGAGCGGACTATGATTGTGGCGAGCGGGATGAAGGATATCCACTCAGTCAAATGCCACCTGGCGGCCCTGGGCATGGATTATCAGGTATAAAAGCCCCTCACCCACCCCCTCTCCCAGTGGTAGGGGGAGAGGGGGTGGGTGGTCCGGAGCCTTAGAAAATATATGTTGAACAATCCATAGGAGGAAAAAATGACCAAAAAAGAGAAAGAGCGCATGGCGCTCAGGGATTGGGAGGAGGTGAACCAGTGTCTCCGGAAGATGGGAGAGCTGGACATTGAGAAGGAGAACCTGGACGGGCGGCTGACTCTTGAAATAAACGACGTGAAACAGCGTTACACCGCCTGGGCCGAGACGGTGGTATCGGAGCGGAGAGGTATTGAGGCCCTGGTCAAGGGTTTTGTCGAGGCGAGAAAGGACGAGTTCATCAAGGTCCGGTCCAAGGACCTTGATTTTGGGACCATCGCCTGGAGAGTGGTCTCGTCCATCCCCACGCCCAGGGCCGTTGACAAGCTGTCAGCGGTTGTTCGGGCCGTGAAAGCCCTGGGGATGAATTGCCTCCTCAGGGTCAAGGAGGAGTTGGATAAAGAGGCGCTTGAAAGGCTTTCGGACATGGATCTTGTCAAGATAGGTCTTGCCCGAAAGGTGGAGGATAAACTCCGGATCGAGCCCAAGATGGAAGCGATCAAGGGGAATCATCCATAAGCGAAACCGCCCTTTGTGGCGGTCGGCTTGGCGTGGCGGCCAGGCCCTGATGAGCAGCCCGAAAGGAGAGATGATGTTCAGTTATTTTACATGTGAAAGATACCATTGCACCATGCAAAGACGGCATTGCATCGCCCGGATGACCAAAAGGAACCGTGAGAATGGCAGGTTTAACACCTATTATGAAGGGTGTCGGGGGTGCGAACAGGGCAGGCAAAACGCCATGGATTGCGGGGTGTTGGTTCATGCTGTCAAAAAAAAGAGTGATATCGGGTATCGGCGGTTGATTGATGAATTGGCGGTGCTGCCATGAACCACGACCCTGAGAAAGCGAGAAAAGCCCTTCTTGCCAAGATCCATATGGCCAAGAAGGATCTCGGAATGGATGAGGTCACTTACCTGGAAATGCTCAAGGCGTTTGGCCTGAAATCGTGCAAAGAGGCGGATATTCCCACCCTTGAAAGGGTGTGCGCCCATCTGAAGGGGTGCGGGTTCCAGGAAAAAGGCCGATGGGGGAAAAGACCCCGGAAGCTCGTTGAGAAAGATCCGGATTGCGGTCCCCTGTTGAAAAAGATAGAGGCGCTCCTGGCCGATGGCGGCTATCATTGGAACTACGGCCACGGGATCTCAAAGAAGATGTTTGGGGTAGACCGGCTTGAATGGTGTAGCTGGCGGCAGCTCCACAAGATCGTTTCCGCGCTTACCTATAACGCCCAACGCCAGAAGGAAAAAGCTCTGGGAAAGGAATCCACATGAGAATTGAAGAACTCGAAACAGCCATGGGCGAGGTGTCTCTTCTGAAGCTCCTTCGCTCTTTTGGGGGGAGACGGCTCTATGTTCCCTTGAATATGCACGCGGATCACCACATCGCCTGCGTTATCGGTACCGACGCGGCCATGGCGTTAGCCGACCTGGTTCAGGGGGAGTATGTGGACCTCCCCACCCTCGCCCGGTTTGACCGGATGGAGAAGCGGAACCGGATCGTGGGTCTTCGGAAAAAAGGAAAGAGCCTGGATCTGATCGCCTGGGAGTGCAAATGTTCAAGGCGTTATGTGATGCAGGTTTGCAGGGATAGCCGGGAGGAGATTGAGCGGGAGATTCCAGGCCCTAAGATGCGGCAGCTTGAACTTCCGATCTTCGCGGGGGCGAGATGAAAACCATATGTCCTGCTTGTGGGGCCGTGGCAAGCCTCGACGCCCTTTTGACCGATGCGGAGGGGCGTGAGTTCGTGGCGCTTATCCCAAAGGTGCCGCAGGAGATTCAGCCGGTTTTTCTTCGCTATCTGGCGCTGTTCCGACCCAAGGGCTGGGCGCTTCAATAACGGAAGGCCTCAAAGCTCCTAACCGACCTCCTTGCAGAGGTAGGGAAAGGACACATCCAGACCGGGACATGCCCCGCGAGACCAGCGCCGATATCTGTGTGGACCGCCGCTATCATCGACACGCCTCCGGGGTCGCTCCCGCTTCAGAACCACAACTACCTGAAAAAGATAG
>JAGVHJ010000547.1 GCA_020056645.1 Desulfobacterales bacterium | reverse complement strand
TGGAGCGCCTCTTGAAAATAGATGATTTTCTGAATTGCTTCTATAAGAAGATCGATATCCCCTCGATCATTGGGGTATTTGCAGAGTTTGAACACCATCAGCTCTTCCTGATACATCCGCTCCGCGACCGGACACAGCCCTTTGTGATAAGAGGGTATTTCACTGACGTGGCGGCACTGGAACGGGCACCCCTTGTTTCCATAGACGATCTGATTCTGATAAAGGGACTGCCAGTAAAGCGGCGCCACATAACCGGCGCCCACGGGGAATCCTTCCTCAACAAGCGCCCTCACAAACGTGTTGCGATGAATGGAAAGGATACCTTTTTTATATTTGACCGGAAAAAAATAGTAGGTGTGTTCACATCCGTCCCTCACCCGGGGAGGAATGAGGAAATCGAAGGCTTCCAGTTCCGATTTCAAATAAGATGCAAGTTCAATGCGGATGGCGTTCAGCCGTTCAAGCTTTTTCATTTGAACGGAAGCCACCGCCGCCTGCAATTCCGTCATGCGGTAGTTCCATCCCATCGTGTTTGCAATCGATTGCATATCCATACTGGCGACCGATGTCTCCCCATGATTTCTCACCAGGCACAATCGCTTATGGTAATCATCATGATTGGTGACGACAACGCCTCCTTCACCACATTGAACCGCCTTATGATAGTTCAGGCTGAAAACCCCCATATCGCCGATCGTCCCGGCCAAGTGGCCGTTGATAGAGGCAAGCGGGGCTTGGGCATTATCCTCGATCAGAACCAGCCCATTTTCTCTCGCGATTTCTCTCAACGAGAAAAGATCCGCGGGCTGACCAAAGAGATTGACGGGAATGATGGCCCGTGTCTGAGGCCTAAGCGCTTTCCGGACCGATGCAGGTGAAATCGTAAAAAAATTTTCATCAATATCCGCAAAAACCGGGAGCCCGTTTTGCATGAGAATGGCGCTCGCGGTGGCGCTCATGGTAAAAGGAGAGGTGATCACCTGGTCGCCGGGCCCCACGCCGGCTGCTGCAACGGCCGCATGAAGAGCGGAGGTGGCGGAATTGAAACTGACGGCATGCTTGACGCCAAAAATGGAAGAGAACTCTTCTTCCAATTGCCGGGCTTTCACCCCGCCATAAAACGAATCCGAAGGAGTGGCCGTGAAGCCGGACAACACCTGGCTGTCGATCACCTCCTTTAAGGCGAAAAGCTCTTCCGCCCCTGTATCTGTCGAGTGAAAAAAATAGTTTTTCGTCGCCAGCCGTGGGCCGCCCAAAAGAGCGGGCTCAGATATCATTTCACACTCCTTTTTATTCTTTTTTGCGAGAGCGTTTGATCTGTGAGACAAGCTCAACCAGGTCCGAAGCCTCTTCGAGCGTGGCGAGCGGTTCCGAGACACCGAGCAGGATATCGACACAATGCCTGTAAGAATATCGGTAAATGGTATTCCAGGGATTCTCTACGGGCCACTCGATGCGGGTGAGTTGTTTTAAGTGGGGAAAGTGCGTATCTTGCGCACCTTTGCACACATGGATTTCTCTGCCGCCTTTTAAAAGCCGGATCATCGCTTTTTCTGTCAATATGTCCACTTCCAGAAGATTGTAATGTTCAAAGGGAAAAACCTCCATCGAAACCGGAATGCGGGAGTTGATTCTCAGTTGAAGATCCACATCCATGTCATCCTCAAGCACAGGACGATGATAGGTGATATGGTCGATATCCGTCACCGGGCCGATCACCCATTGAACAAGATCGATCAGATGACTGCCATTGTGAAGCAATCCTTTATTGTAGTATACATGCGCCCGCACCACCGGGCCGTGCTGACCGTTTAGCAGCTCTTCCCGAATCCGCTTCAGGGCCGGATTGAACCGCCTCATATAGTTGACGAGCACTTTCGATGTTGACCCCGCATAGAGACGCATGATTTCCCGGCTCTGATGAATGGTTTCGCATAAGGGTTTTTCGACAAAAATAAGCGGAATATTACACCTCAAGGCATGGCGGAGATGCTCATAATGCATGGCGGTTGGAGTGGCGATGCAAAGAAGATGGGGAGTGAGGTCCGCCACCATCCGCCTAAAGGAATCATAGGCCAAGGGAACATTCCACTGTGATCGGAAGGATGCCAGATGGGACGCATCGTTATCGCAAACAGCTTTTAATTCCAGCTCCTTATGTGAAAAAATCCCCGCGGCATGACTCAAAACAGACTCGTTTCCTCTTGTGTCGTATAGACCCGCCACCCGCCCACATCCGGCCAACGCTACATTAAACATCTTCATCTTATTGGATTTTTCTGTTGATAATGCTGATTGATCGCTGTCAGATCAGGCCGCCCCTCAAGAAATCTTCCCACCTCGCTCAACGAAAAAATCAGGCCTTCCCCATAAAGACCTTGGAAAATGGCCGTCAAGAGTTGAAAATCTTCCGGGACATCCACTGTCAGTCGCCACTCGGGATGGTGAATGAATGGAGTCAGCTCATCCGCGTGAAAGGGAAGGAGAAGGTATTTCTCCGGGGAATTGAGAATATCCAGGGTCACATGCTCTTTCAAATCCGAATCCGGAAAAAGAAGGAGGCTTTCCTCAATAAGCTTCAGAGAAAGGATCTGGATGTTCAATCCAATCGGGAAGGTTCTTTTCTCATGCCATGTCTTTGAATACTCCATCGCCCCATTGGTCAGTAAATCGCACGGCCAGGCCAGATATTTTTCAAGCATGGCGTCAATCAGCCGGTATTCAACCAGGGGGTTGTCACCGGTCAACTTGACGACAATATCCGCTTCGACGGATTGGGCCGCATGGAGCACCCGACTCCTCAAATCATCAATCTCCCCCCGGTAACACCTTACAGACAGACGATCGGCCAAGGCCTCAAGTTCATCATCCTGGGAAAGGTGTGTGGTGGCGACGACGATATCCGTCAAGTGCCGGGAGGGTCTTATCCGTCTGACCAGGTGTTCAAGCATGGGGAGGCCCAAAACCGGTTTCAGGACCTTCCCTGGCAGTCGGGTTGAGCCCATGCGGGCCTCGATGATCGCCCCTATGCGTCTCTTGATCTCAGCCATTCATCTCTCAGCATCGCCTATCGGCACGCGTCGACATGATCGCCATCCAAAAAAAAGATGCGGCGTTTCACCGATCATGATCGAATTCTCCGCCTTGCGGTGTACAGAGTCGATTTTATAGATCATGATATTCCCCACATGCTCGCGATGATGAATGATGCCGAATAACAAGCTGTTTTTTTATCTGATTCCTCAAGAGACCTCAAGCCGCAATTCTTCCCTTGAATAAACATCTTTCAGCTCCTTTCCTCTTCGTCAAGCCAGCCCCAGAAATCCGCTTCATAATTGGATGGGCAGGCCATGCATACGGGAATTTTATTAAACTCCAAAGCCATATGATACTGCCGGATCTGATTCAACCGTTTTGAATGCCATATCGAATGGATGGTGTTTCTTGATATGTTTCCAAGCACCTCCCGCCCTTTGTAATCCGCGCAGCACATATGAATATCCCCATTATAAGCGACATAAAGCCGTTGCCACAACTGGCGGCAGGGGACTTTTTTCAACTCTCCTTTGTAAAGCTTTCGACGATCACGAACCATATCCGTAAAACTCCTGAAACGTATCAGATTGATCTCATCCGCAACGCCTCGCCACTGTTCGACAAACTGTAAAATTTCTCTCTTGTTCTCCTGCATGCATACAATCTGTATCCTCAATCGGGGGGTGTGGCGGCGCACGAGATCTCGTGTTGCAACAAATTTTTCAATTTTTCCGATCACGTTCGTGAAGGAAGCGCCTTTTCGGATGCCTTCGTACACCTCCTTCGTTAGACCGTCCAACGAAACGATCATCAGGTCGAGTCTCGCTTGAATCAATTGCTCAATGCGTTTTTCCGAGAGCAGAGTCACATTGGTGTTGAACATCGTATCCATGATGCCTTTGTCTTTGGCATGCCGGATCATTTTTTCCAACTCCTCGTTCAGCAACGCCTCGCCTCGACCAGTCAATTTTAACGAAGGAAGCTGATATCCGCTCCCTTCATCAATCACCTGTCTCGCGGTTTCAAAGGGCATTAAACGGGATTCCGGAAGAGCATTGTCGTAGCCATCGATTTCACGGGTATAACACATGGTGCATCTCAAATTGCAGGCAAAGGCTGGTTCAATATCAATACATAAAGGAAACTCCGAAACGATCTTCTGTTTCGGATAGTCGACCCACCTTTTTCGATAGGTCAAATAGGCGGCCGTGTTGTTTGTCGTTGAGTCCGGCCGGCCTTTTAATCCGATATGGAAGGGATAATTACTGAAATCGGCATCCCTGAATTTCTCCTTCAGCTCGCGCCACATGACCGCGCCTCTCCTGCCGAAAACAAATTCGATGCGGCCATTTCCGCAAACATCCAGTCTAAATCAGACTTGATTTTCAAAGAAGAGAGCTGATCGACCACCAGATGTCCCATTTTCCCTTGATGGATCTGCTTGTATTTTTCGAAAAAGAGTCTTCTTACGATCCTCACCTGCCCTGCTTCACGAAACATGTCCTCTCTTTCGAGTCTCAGCAGTTGATTTTTACGAATCGCGACGAGCCCCCGTCCATTGTGCTGATAAAACTGGCCATCATCCGGCCTCACGCCAACGACAATGTCCGTGTCGAACACCTCCATCACATTGATCGCCGCATTGATATCGAGATGGGTCCTGAAAGGAGATTCGATATATAACAAGGAAAACGCATCCGGAATCGCCCGAAGCGTTTTCAGGTGGTCCAATGCGTGAAAAAGGGTATCGACAATCGGCGTATTGAACCTGGCGAGCCGGGGGTCCCGAATCAGGGTAAAAACGGCGGAGCCATAGGTTTTGTTTACAAAATCAACAATGTCTCTGTTGGGAGTGGTCACAAGGACGCGGGAGATCCGTTCCGAAGAAAGCGCGGCTTCGATGGTGTAGGAAATGAGGGGTTTTCCGCACAGCCTCTTCATGGCAAGAGAGTCCGGGTCCAGGTTCCCGCCTCGAACCGGAATGATGGCCGCCACATCAAGCCGATTCTTCCCAAGTGTCGCGTGCTTCTTTAGGATCTGATTGCGGGTTTTCAGTATGCGCCCTTCATCTCCGGTCAAATTCTTCCCGTGCTTTCTATAATAAAACATGGGAAGATTCACATTTTTCACATGGTAGTGCCGGGTAAACCGGAGCCACAGATCATACCCATCCTGACACTGAAACGCCTCATCGTACCCACCGAGTTCAATCAGGCGCTCCTTCCGGATCAGGGTGCATGCGCCGTGGGCCGGCTGGTCCAACAGATCCACATCCTCGAACTGGTGCCGACGCATCATTTCGAGGATGTTTCCCTCCTCATCGACCAAATAGTAATCAGGAAAAACCATATCCGCCAAGGGATTCCGCTCAATTACGCCGACCATGACGCTCAAGGCGTTTTCATCCAGATAATCATCCGCGTCAAGCCGCATGATATATATCCCCCTGGCCATTTTAAGAGCGATATTGTTTGAAACGGCCAGTCCTTTTCTGGTCTGAAATATGACCGTCACCCTGGTGTCCACCTCATAAGGTTGCAGGATTTCCTTGGAGTGGTCATCCGATCCATCATCGATGATCAACAGCTCATAATTCCGGAAGGTCTGGTTCAATACGCTGTGGATCGCCTGTTCGAGATACCGGCCGTAATTATGGTTGGTGATATATACGGTCACCAATGGGAGGGAGGATTCAGTCATGCTATTGTTGAGGGTGTCTGATACTTTGTTCATGCGCTGGCTATATTCCCATGGCAACCTTCTTCCCCAGATCCCGCCCCAGGTTAACCAGCAACCGGAACTCTTCAGGCGTTGCGCTTAACGCATGGTCTCGGATAACTGTATCCGATTTATCGAGTGTAAAATGTTTTTCAATGATCTTCGCCCCTCTTGCAACGGCTAAAAGGGCCATTTCTATACCAATGGAATGATCGCTGAACCCCTCATAGGCGGTCTTCCCGAACTCTTTTGGAAAATCATAAAAATCAATTGGCTCAGACGGATATTTGGCTTTGCAATATAAGTATTTGATGGTGTCTGTTTTAAGAAACGGCGGAGAGACGCTATTCCACATGCCCAAAGAAACAAACGTCTCTTTTCCCTCATCGATGATTCTCCGGGCCAGATCGATATTGTCCTGAATGGTTCTGGAGGCAATTTTATACCTTTTTAGATTAAAGGGCTTGATCATTGAGAGCGCCTCTTCGGAAATAATCGAAAACATCAGTTCAATCTCAAAATAGTCACACCAGCGCTTCAATTTTCCAATCAGACCGGCGTCCATGCAATTGATTTCTCCTGTTTGACATCGCCACCCCAGCTGGAATTTCGCGATATCCGCACCCGCCTGCCTGGCCTGTTTGATCAGTTCATACATCAACCCCTCACTTCCGTTGTGATTCAAACCGATCTCGGCAATAAAAAGCATATGTGTTACCCTTCATGATGATTAATTGAGAATATTTTCACGTATTGCTCCAAATTTCAGAAGTGCCTTCAACACAAGCCATTAACTTAAAATTGTAGCCCTGCTGTTTTAGAGTGATTATTATTTTTTGAAGCAGCGTCGTTCCATTTTGAACATTTCTCTGATAAATGTTTTTCCATATACCCTTCAACTCACCGGCACGAGGGTCAAAAAACAGATCATGCAAATGAAAATAGACGATCACGATGTCAGGCAGTCGGCTTGCTTGAAGGAGCATGGACGCGCCCCAAAGCCCGAGCAGCCGGAAGTATGTCAGCCCAAGAGGCACCAGGAATGGTCTGAGAACCGTAATCGGTATTTCAGACAAGCCGCTGTTATAGTGATAGGGTTTGTTTGGCTTGGTCAGGTTGTTGTAAACCCCAGGCCTCCAGGTTGGGAGAACTGAAGAGTCGTAGCGGTAGCCCAGGCGTAATAAAAGATCCGTATCCCCCGGGTGAAGATTGCCTTGCGGGGCGCGATATCCGAGTGGGGCCTTGCCGAAAAACCTGGTGTAGCTTTCCGTACCGAGATTTATTTCCCTTTCGCTTTCCTGACCATCTATCCGGTGGGACCAGGAATGAACGCCGAACTCCACATTGGAAAACTGAGCAAGGGCCTCCACACATCCGGGACGTTCCTGAAAAATACGGCCTGTCACAAAAACCGTAAGCGGCAGAGCGATCCTTTCAAAAAAGGCTAAAAAGGCTGACATGTTGTCCAGTGCCTGAAAAGTATTGAAGCGACCGCCACAGTCGGGCTCCAAATCAAGGGTCAGGCAGGCCAGTCGTTCAATCATAACCTCATCCTATAAGCTTTTTGACCCATGCTCTTTTTCAATGCCCTTTCCAACTTCTTTTTTTCCATAATAAAGTCCTTGGTGGCCCATTATATTCCATGATCGTATTTTCTTTGTTTCCGTAAAACCGGCCATTGACAATAAATGACACCAATGATCATCTTTTTCTACCTGATGATATGGGCAATTAAGGGCATCTCTCAGGCCAACATTCAAATCAGTAAATCTGGTTTTTAAAGGATGATAAAATATGGCTGTGATTCTTAAAAGATTCAACAATAATACATAAATGATTTTCTTAATAAAATCAGGTGATTTAGAATACAAATTAAATATTATTTTTTGAACTTTCGTAAACATGCAGCTTCGAATGACAGAAATAAAACACTCTCCGCCGGGCTTTAACACAGAATAGAATGACTCCAAACATCTTAATGCATCGTTGGTATGATGGACTGCTCCGATAGAAATGACGGTATCGTAATTATTGCCGTCAGATTCTAAATCAACAATCGATATACATTTGAAAATAATATGACCCGCATTTTCTGAAAATGCTAAATGGCGTGCGATCGATATACATTCTTCTTCAATATCAATTGCAGTGACTTTGGAATCATACACTTTAGCCAAAAGAACAGAATACATTCCAGTGCCGCAGCCCGCATCCAGCACTTTTTTATGGCTCAACGAGTGTTCGGGTATTCCTATGGATTCAAAAACTTTTTTACCTTTTTCAAAACTAAAAGACCTCATTCCATAGGACCATTCTTTGTTGTAAAAACTCTTTACTTGCTGTTTGGTTCCGATATCTATTTTCATGGCTTTTTTGGAATAGCGGATTCCTTTGGGCCGGATCAAC
>JAGVHJ010000258.1 GCA_020056645.1 Desulfobacterales bacterium | reverse complement strand
GATTTTACCTGGGTGGTCTCTTCAACCGGCATTTATAACGACAGCGATTTTTATGTAAAATACACGGTGGAGGAAAAACGGTACACACGGGAGAACGAATCAAGCCCCTTCACCCTGAGCAGCACAAGCGCCTACGACAACAGCCAGGAGTTTCATCTGGAGATCAATGTGGACAAAGACGTGCCATACTGGGATACGCCCTAATTCATGGTTGGTAAACCACTGGTTCTACCAGTGCGACTTGAAAAGCTTTGAGCGATCCGGCTGTAAATCTCTTGGTGGCCTGATGAGAAGAAACCAAGGGAGCAATAAATATAAGAAATCTATAGAAGGTTATCTCATTCAAAATGGAATTGTAAGTATCATGTGGTGTTCATCCCCAAAGGGCGTAAGGAATCGATATTTGGGACAATAAGAACAAGGTTTGGAGGTATATTACATGAACTGGCAAGGCAGAAGGAGTGCCGAATTATAGAGGCGCACCTTAAGCCGGATCATGTTCATATGTATGACGAACAAGGGCGATTTTAGTTAGATATACCAATAACTGTGATTTATTTCAACCGCCTTTGAGGCGGCAACATTCATCAAGCCACCCGCTTCGCGGGGGGTGTCTGACTTGAAACAAATCTTTCCACTCAGAATCGTTTTTCGCCTTCGGCGATACTGCCGGGGGCTCAAAACAAATAATGGCATTTCAATCATTTCTTTTCCCCAAAACAGAAGGAGGCTTGTGATGAAGCAGGGTGACAAGTTGGCTCTTTCTCGCAGATCGCGTGGTCGGCGGATTGTCAATCGACCAACATCGCCAACGTCTCGGACCATATTCATCAGATAAGGCTCCGCATGGGCGATATGAGTCAAAATGTGACGCAAAGCAGCCTTGTGGCGTCGGACATACTCTCCGAAATGATCAGCGTTTTCAAACTGTCGTCATCACCGTGCCCAGGAGAAAAGGCCATTCCCAAATGCGTTTCCGAAACAACCAATGTCACCCCTTCCTTCCGCACCCAATAACACACAGGAGACCCTTTAGACCAACGCATTGGACAAAGGATTGGGAAACAAGGACAAAAAGAGAAGAATCAAACAGATAGGGGCAACCCCAGACGCTCGTTGAACCAGGTCAAGGAACGGGGCATCACGTCATCGATCAGTTGCTCAAGGCAGCAATGGCCCAGCTCGGGATAGGTCTGAACCGTCAGGGGCGCATGGCGTGTTTCTCTGTAAAACAGCTCCATTGCGTCAGGTTGACTGACCCGGTCCCGTCCTCCGTGGAACAAGAGCACCGGGCAATGGATTTTATCCATTACGTCAAAAAGAGAGAGTTGCTGGGCAACACGACGGGTCGACGGGAAATCCGGTGTCGCAAAAACCCGCGCAAAATAATCCCAATAGTGGGAGGGGAGCTCATCCCAATGGTTTCCCGAGATGGCCGGGGTGGAGATTCCCATGGCCACCTTGACGCGGGAATCCTCGGCGGCGGTCTTCATCGTCCAATAGGCCCCCAGACTCATGCCCATCATCGCCAGCCGCTCGTGGTCCCAATCGCCGCGAGTGTTCAACCAGTCGATAACCCCCTGAAAAATTTTCTGAGAATCCAGCGGCATGGCCCCTTTGGTCCGACCCACACCGGGAAGATCCACCGTGAGACACGCCACACCCGCATCGAAAAACGGTTCCACCATGAAGTAGATATGCTCTTTGGAAGAACCCAGAGATGGCACCATAATGGTGAGAGGCGGCGGCGCTCCGCCGGTACGCGGGTGAAAAAGATGAACACGCACCTCATGCCCCGCGGTGGAAACCGTGTGCGCCTCGAAGCGATCCCCAAGGGTCTTCGCATACCGCTCAAAGGCGTCGGCTGCGCCATCGATGAGCTTCATGCCCTCGGGATCATTGAAATCCAGAAACACCTGCGCCATGTAAAAACAGGCCGAGGCCCGTCTGTAGAGCGCACGGGACTCTTCCAGAGATGTCCGCGCGCCGGCTGCTTTTTCATAACTCTCTCTTCCCGACTGCTCCCACACCCGACGCCAGCCCGCCACGCTGCGGATGGAATCCGACACCTCCACGATGTCGTCTCGAGAGAGCCCCGTGAGCGCCATTTGGGAGAGCGCGCTTTTCGAGAGACATCTTCTGGCTCCAAGCAGGCCGAAAAAGAGATTGGCGAAGCATCGCTTGAGAAAAGGGTTCATGACAGCCACCAGAGACCCGGCGAAGCGTTACACTTGATGTTCAAGTTTTTGTTAATTTCCCCAACTCCGGCGTTGAGAAAAAAAATTGATCCTCGAAATACGCCATGTATTCCTGCGGTCATTTTTTTTTCCGCCTTGGATTTGAACAAATTTCCTAAAAACTTGAAGATCGAGTTACGGAATGCCAGAATCGAAACGGAATTATCTAACAAACGCTGTTTCCCGGTGTGACGGCTGTTGTTTGAGGAAGGTTGCGTAGTCGATCAACACGCACTCGGTTTCATTTAATATCGGGTCCGGCTCCGTTGACGGATCGTTTTCCTTCTTTTTTTCCGGAAGAGCCTCATCCGTCATATCCTCCTCTGTTGCAAGCTCCGTAAGCGGTTCAAGCCCTTTGGCGGCCCGGCGTTTGTTTTCAGCATCCAGGCCAAAGGCCTTTGATTGATCGATCTCTTCCTTGCGTTTTTTTTCATTCAAGGAGACTTTTGTATCATCCCCGCCATTTTCAAGACGGGTGACGCCTGCCACCAGATATTGGAAATCGGGATCTTTTTGGATTCGCTCGGCATGCTTCTGCTGTAGGATTGGAACGATGGCTCCATGATCCTGATAGGGAAGGTAGGGCAAGGGGGGAATGCGGTCCCAGGTCAATGCGTCTGGATAGGCGCTCTCGCCGATCTTTTTCATATCGTAGATGGAGGGGTAGGCGATGTCCGGGATCACGCCCTTGTGCTGGGTGCTGTTTCCAGAAATCCGGTAAAATTTGGCGCGGGTTATCTTGAGCTGGCCGTGCATCAAGGGTTTCAACTCCTGGACCGTGCCTTTGCCAAAGGTCTGTGAGCCGACCACAATGCCCCGGTTATAATCCTGAATGGCACCCGCAAAAATTTCCGACGCCGATGCGCTCATCCGGTCGACAAGCACGACCAGGGGACCATTGTAAAGAATTTGCGGATCGTCATCAATATATTCGTGAACCTGGCCGTTTTCGTAGCGGATCTGAACCGTGGGCCCTTTTGTGATGAAAAGGCCCGTAAGCTCGCTCGCCTCTTTGAGAGCGCCTCCCCCATTTCCCCTCAGATCCACGATGAGCCCCTCAATTTTTTCCCGTGAAAGCTCGCTTAAAAGACGGCTCACGTCACGGGTCGTGCTCTTGTATTCCGGGTCGCCACTCTGGGCCCCTTTGAAATCGATATAAAAGGTTGGAATATCCAGAACGCCGATCCGGTAAGGGCGTCCGTTCACCTCTTTTTGAATGATCTCCTTCTTGGCCGCCTGCTCTTCGAGCTTCACCATGTTCCGGGTGATATGGACGCTCTTGGTCTGATGCTCATCCTTGGCGTTTTCAGGAATGACCTCAAGCCGGACGACCGTTTCCTTGGGACCGCGGATCAGCTGAACCACTTCGTCCAGCCGCCACCCCACCACATCGACGAGCTCGCCATCGACTCCCTGGCCCACCCCCACGATCAGGTCGCCGGGCTTGATCTGTTTGGACTTATCCGCTGGCCCCGCGGGAACCAACCGGGAAACCATGGTGTATTCGTTTTTTGGCTGAAGCACCGCGCCGATCCCCTCAAGGGACAAGCTCATCTGAATATCGAAATCTTCCGAAATGCTCGGCGAAAAGTACATGGTGTGGGGGTCATAGGCTTGGTTCAAGACATTGATGAAGACCCGGAACACATCTTCGCTATTGGTCTGGGTCACCCGGTTTAGCTGGCTCCTGAACCGTTTGCTCAAGAGCTCTGGAATATCTTTCATGGGCTTGTTCGCAAGCTTCAGACTCAGGACGCTGTTCTTGAGCCGTTTCTGCCAGAGGATTTCCATATCGGATTTGGTTTCGATCCAAGGCGCGTTTTCCCTTTCCAGGTCAAGCTCCTCCTGGGCGGTGAACGCCATGCCGGAGACCCCTTGCTCAATTTTTTGTATCATGACGACCAGCCGCTCTATCGTCCGCATCTGATATCTGTTGTAGATAAAGAACGCGCCCTCCAGTTCGCCGGTCTTATACATATCATCGAAAAGGGTTCTGTATTTTTCAAACTCCCGGATATCTTGCCCATAAAAATAGCTTTTCGACGGGTCAAGCTCCTTGATATACCGGTCCAAGAGCTTCGAGGAAAAGGCGTCATTCAGATCCATTTCCTTGTAGTGTTGGTCCAGTTTTCTCACAATCTCCCGGCATACCTGCTTGTGGGGCTTCATCGGTTCGATCGCCTTGAATATCTCATTCGCCGCCAGGGGCTCTGACTTCAAGAAAAACTTTCTGTTTGCATTGGACTCCTGAGAGCCGATACTACTTCCCGCAAGAGGGGTGAAACCAACGCCTGCCAAAAACAGAATGAGAATGGCGAATTGACGGTATTTATTCCAGATTTTTTTGGGCATCGTGTTATCTATCTCCGAAGTTCGTGTAAATAAACGCCATGGTGGCAAAGAGTCTTATCCTTAAAAAAGCATACTATCATAATCGGATAATCGATAATTTGCAACACCGCTCCTGCTATAAAAAAAAATGTTTACACAGAAAAGCGATCCTTATATAGTACAAAAATTTTCTGAGTTTATAGCTGGTGGGAAAAAAAACGAGAGTATAAGAATTTAGTACTATATATCGTCAAATACTTCGTTTTTCAATAGCGATTTTAACGTAATTGTGAAAACAAAGGAGAAAGGAGCAGAGTTATGGCGAAAACAATGAAGACAATCGACGGCAATACCGCCGCCGCCCATGTGGCCTATGCCATGAGCGATGTCGCGGCGATTTATCCCATTACCCCATCAACGCCAATGGGGGAAACGGCCGATGAGTGGGCGGCCAGAGGCCGAAAAAATATTTTCAACCAGATTCTTCACATCAGACAGCTTCAATCCGAGGCGGGCGCTGCGGGCGCTGTGCATGGATCTTTAGCGGCCGGTTCTTTTACGACCACCTTCACCGCTTCCCAGGGGCTCCTTCTCATGATTCCCAACATGTATAAAATCGCCGGTGAACTGCTGCCCTGTGTATTTCATGTTACGGCAAGAACCATCGCGACCCATGCCCTTTCCATATTCGGAGACCATTCGGATGTGATGGCGGTTCGACAGACCGGTTTCGCCATGCTCGCTTCGGGAAGCGTGCAAGAGGTTCAGGATATGGCTCTGGTGGCCCATCTGGCGACGATCGAAGGGCGGGTTCCCTTCCTCCACTTTTTCGACGGGTTTAGGACCTCCCATGAAATCCAGAAGGTGGAGATGATCGACGATAAGGATATGGCCTCTCTTGTAAATAAGGACGCGGTGGAACGCTTCCGGAAAAACGCCATGAACCCGGAGCATCCCCAGATCAGAGGCACGGCCCAGAATCCGGATATCTTTTTTCAAGGCAGGGAGGCGGCCAACCCCTATTACGAAAAAATTTCCGGAATCGTTGAAGCGTACATGAAGAAGGTGGGAACCCTCACCGGAAGAAACTATCAGCTCTTCGATTACAGCGGAGCCCCGGACGCGGACCGGGTGATTATCGCCATGGGCTCCTCCTGTGAAACCATTGAAGAGACCATCAACCGCCTCAACCAGGAAGGCGAAAAAACGGGCCTTATCAAGGTCAGGCTCTATCGACCCTTTAACGTGGAGCGATTCCTTTCTGCGGTGCCCAAAACCGCCAAGGTCATCACCGTCCTTGACCGGACCAAAGAGTCTGGAAGCATCGGAGATCCCTTGTATCTTGATATCGTGACCGCCTATTTCGAAAAGGGCGGCGCGCCCAAAATT
>JAGVHJ010000097.1 GCA_020056645.1 Desulfobacterales bacterium | reverse complement strand
TTGATGCACCGGCGCGTGTTTGCCGATCTGCCTGACCCTATGTTCAAATTTCCTTCCTTCTTCTTCCTTTCGTGACAACGACTCATCGCCGATCTTAAAAAAGGAAATCGAGTCGCGCAGCCGCTCCGCCTGGGCGGCCAACTCCTCTGAACTGCTGGAGATCTCCTCGGCGGTGGCGGATAGTTCTTCCGATGAAGCGGAGTTTTGCTGTATCACCAGATCCAGCTGCTGAAGGGCCTGATTGATCTGGTCCGCGCCCGAACTCTGTTCGCCGCTCGCCGCATTGATCTCCTGAACAAGCTCGGCGGTTTTACGGATATCCGGAACAATTTTCACCAACATCTCTCCGGCGTTTTCCGCTATTCCCACGCTCGAATTGGAAAGAACACTGATTTCACCCGCAGCGGCCTGACTTCTTTCCGCGAGCTTTCGAACCGCATCCGCGACGACCGCGAACCCCTTGCCGTGTTCACCGGCCCTGGCCGCCTCAATCGCCGCATTCAGGGCCAACATATTGGTCTGGCGGGCGATCTCTTCAATAATGGAAATTTTCCCGGCGATCTGTTTCATGGCGTTGACCGTTTCCGCCACCGCCTGTCCCCCTTTTTCCGCGTCGCTGGCTGCCTGAATGGCGATCTTCTCGGTCTGCTGGGCGTTTTCCGAATTTTGCCGGATGTTCGCGCTCATCTGTTCCATGGATGAAGAGGCCTGTTCGGCCGCAGCCGCCTGTTCCGATGCTCCCTGGGACATCTGCTCCGAAGAAGAGCTCATCTGCTCCGCCGAAGAGCTCAACTGCTGGCTTCCTGTCGCCACCTGACCCGAGGCGCTCTTAACCTCCGCCACGACCGCCCCCAATTTTTTCAGCATCATATTGAGAGAACGCATCAGCCTGTCTTCCGACGACCGCTCTTGGATATCCACGGTCAGATCGCCGTCGGCGATCTTTTCGGTGAGAAGAACGATCTCCTCCATACTCTGCACCATATTCTTCATGGCGGCCATCAATTGGCCGACCTCATCTTTTCCCGTCTCTTCAATGGCGACCCTCAGATCACCCCTGGCGATCCTGTTGGCCGCCTCGACACCTTCCTTTAGAGGTTTTGATATGGCCCGCGCCACCACGCCACCCAACGATAATCCCAGGATCAGGGCGAACGCCGTGATAATCACCATGCCTTTTTTGCCCTCTTCCTCATCCTGATCCGCCGTCAGCATGGAAGCTGCGGTAAAGGCCCCCATCTGCTTGACAAAGGCTTCCAGTTCGCTGTCGAGCTGATCCTGCTCCGTCTCGATTTTATCAGCCATCAGTTCCGCTTCCTGAATCTGGCCCTGATTAACCAGCTCGAAAACCGCCTCCACATGCTGTTCGTAATCGCCATGCTCCTGTTCAATGAGCTTCAGGTGATCGAGGATTCCTTCAAGTTCCTCCTTTTTTTCCTGATTTTTGGCTCTTTTAACGGCCTCTTGAACGATCTTTTCCGCTTTGGCGATCTCCTCATTGCCGATGGCCGACAACTCCTCAAACTCGGTTTCAGCCTCTTCAAGCCCCTGTTTTGCAACCTCTTTGGCCGCCATGACCTCACCAAACCGCAAGGCCCGTTCATAGCTCACCGCCTGGGCCATTTGCGTGTTTGCGATCTCGGTGATCGCCGCCGTCAGGGGAAGGTCCTCCTCCCCGATCTCTTTGAGTTCATCGCCAACGTTGGTCATTTTGATGATTCCAAACGCCGCCACCACCGCCATCAAGGTTAAAAGAACCGCCACAAGCGCGATCATCTTTGTCCATATTTTCATGTTGTTAAGCATCGTCAAATTGATTCCTCCTTTTTTTGATACGAACAGGAACGCACATATGAAGAGAATGATTCCGATCAAGACCCAGTTCACCACGGAGAGCCCGTTTTCTTTTTCTCTGGTGGTGGATCGATCGCCCAGGGTGGCCTTTTCTTTGCTCTGCGCGGATGCAACCGCTCCCTTTTTTTTCCGGTCGGATGATCTCTTGTCTCCCACCTTGGCCCCATGGGCGGCTGTTTTTACAGCGCCGACGCCCTCTTTCAACTGGGATTGTCCATGCGGAGAAACCGCGCCATGGGACTCTTCCGCCATGGGGTTCATCGCCCTTTTGGGATTGGCCTCCACGGTGCTTAAAATCTGGGTCACGGGATAGTCTGGCAACCAGCTGATTTTACCGCTTCCCACATCGTAGAGGGCGCCGACCACTTTGGCCCTTCCGCTTTTAACGATGTTTCTCACCGAAGGGCTCTGCATGAAGAGATCCTCAACACCCTGCCACACATTTTCCATGATGGCGTAAGGAATAATCGCCTCTCCGTTCACCCCTGGATTCAGGGAGATGGCCCGTTTCACGGCAGGGATGATGTTATCCACCAGGGGCGGGATATTTCTTTCCAGCGCATGGGCTGATCCATGAATGGCATGGGTGACCGCGGTCACCGCGCCGCATTGGGTATGACCCAGCACAACCAGGACCGGTGTGTTCACATGGCCCAGGCCATACTCAATGGAACCGATTTCATCGGTGTCGCAGACATTCCCGGCCACGCGCACCACGAAAAAATCCATGACGCCCGCGTCAAAAACCATTTCAACCGGCACCCGGGAATCCGAGCAGGAAATGATGGTCGCATAGGCGTGAGCGCCCTGGTTCTCACTTCCTGCCTGCCGGAGCCTTTCCTGATCGGCATGGGGACGGATGGATCGGCCTTCAACAAAGCGGACATTTCCCTCTTTTAAAATCTGAATGGCCTCATCGGGCGAGGGTTTGGAGGCCGCCATGGCGAGTTGTGAAAAAATCAGACATAAAATGACGAATAAAAGATGGCTTTTTACACTTTTTTTCATTTCCTCTTATCCTTTCATTATGCACGAATGATTCAAATTTTTCACCCACTTCATGCCGCTCAACCAGGGTAACCGGAAGCGCATATGATGATCATGCATGAATAGATATGAACAAAAGAGACGCGTGAATGAGATGCCAATTACTCGATCTTCAAGTCTTTAGGAAATTTGTTCAAATCCAAGGCGGAAAAAAATTTTGACCGCAGGAATACATGAGGTATTTCGAGGATCAAAATTTTTTTCCAACGCCGGAGTTG
>JAGVHJ010000272.1 GCA_020056645.1 Desulfobacterales bacterium | reverse complement strand
TTTCAAAAGGTTGGCCCCCGGCAGGGCCGAAGGAGGCGCGTCCCAAATGCGATTACCCTGTAAAACGCCTCCTTCGTGATTGAATAGCAAATGGATTTGACGTATGATCCCCCCATTAAACTTCATGGATATAGACGTTTTTTCCCCAGGGGGGTGATGTAGATATGAAAAAAGAGCAGGGGAGCGGCTCTCCCCATCCGGTTTCGGTGCTGGTCGTGGATGATGAGCCTGTTTGCGTGAAATCGCTCACCCGCATATTGAGGGGCGAGGGGTATGGGGTGCTGTCCGCCACCCAGGGAGCAACCGCTTTGGAAATCATCCAGCGTGAAAGGCCGGGGATTATCCTCACCGATCTCCTGATCGACAGCGTGAGCGGTCTGGATCTGCTCAAGGCGGTGAAAGTTCTCTCTCCTGGAACCGAAGTGGTCGTATTGACCGGCCATGCATCGGTGGACTCGGCGATCCAGGCCACAAAAGAGGGGGCCTTTCATTATCTTCAAAAACCGATCCGTCCCGATGAGGTGAGAAACATCGTCCGGCGAGCGGCGGAAAAACTCCAGTTGACCCTTCGAATCAGGGAACTTGAAGCGGCAACTGGAAATGAGTTGCTCTCGATTATCGGCAACAGCCAGAAAATGGTCGACATCAAGAAATTGATCAGAAGAATCAGGGAGTCGGATTCAAATGTTCTGATTACAGGAGAGTCGGGAACCGGGAAAGAACTGGTCGCGCGGGCCATTCATGACACGAGTGGGAGGCGAAAGGAGAAGATGGTCGCCTTTAACTGCGCCTCCTTTACCGAGGAGTTGATCGCCAACGAACTCTTCGGTCACGAAAAGGACGCCTATACGGGTGCGTCGCAAAGCAGACCCGGATTGATAGAGAGCGCGGACAGAGGAACGATTTTTTTGGATGAAGTGGGGGACATGCCCCATGCCATGCAGGTGAAGCTGTTGCGGGTGATTCAGGAGAGGGAAGTGTTGCGGGTCGGCGGAACTCAGGCCATACCGGTGGATATCCGGATTATTTCAGCCACCAACAAAGATCTTAAGAAACTGAGCCAAGGCGGCTATTTTCGGCAAGATTTGTATTTCCGGCTCAATGTCATCCCCATCCATATGCCCACTCTCAATGAAAGAAGAGATGATATCCCCCTTCTTTGCTCCTATTTTTTAAAACGGTGCGCGGAACGGGCCGGAAAGAGTCTCACTGGTTTTTCCGATGAAGCAATGGGTAAATTGAGCAACTATGGGTATCCCGGTAATATCCGTGAACTTGAAAACATTGTCGAGCACGCGGTATCGATGGCGGAGGGAGGTTCAATCGAAACCGCAAACCTCCCCAAGGATATGACGGAGTACGATCTTTTTACCTTTCATCAACCGGAAGCGCGGTTCAAGTCCCTTGGGGAAATGGAAAAAGAGTATATCCGCTGGGTTTTGGAGCGGGTCCGGCACAACAAGACCGAAGCCGCACGAATCCTTAACATCGACCGCGTATCCCTCTACCGTAAATTGAAGCGTTACGAGTTTGAAAATGAGTAAGGTGTTGCAGATCGCAATAAAATATGTTGCTTTTTGCAATAGTTTGATTTCTTCTATTATTTCAATCAATTTCATATAATCGATCCCCGTTATGTTGCATCGTGCAACGGCTTTCTTTTTCCGGTGTTTTAGATAATATCCTATTTTCATTACTATATATTGAATGATCGACTTCTGGCATTGCCTTTGCTTTATCTGAGTAGAGCTAAAAGGAAACGCGATGATGCCAGGCCAATGGATTCTCCTTGTATTAGAGGACAACCTCTTTCCAGAAGAGAGTCTCTGCTGCGCCGTTAAACTGGCCAAGCGGATGAATGCCTGGGTTTCCATTCTCATGTTGCCTGGCACGAAGCCCACTGATCGGCAACCCCATGAAAGGGATCTCGATATCATGATGAGAGAGGCCGTCGATCGGGTCATCACGGAGGGGATTCACGCGGAGGGGGCGTTCAAATATGGCGACAAGGCCTCTGCTTTTTTAAAGCATCTGGCCATGATGCCCTCTTTAAGGGCCATTGTCTGGGGGGGGAAGTATGAGATCGGGGTCAGGTTTATGAGAAAAAGAGAGAACCACTGGTTCGCCAAGGTGAAATCGGCCATCCAGTGTCCGGTGGTCAGACCTGTTTTAAAGGTCAAATCGATAGGATAGATCCGATTGTTGTAACGATTCAGCATGGCCTTGCTTTAGTGGCGAAAAGCCAAGAAGCTCCCGAAAAAAATAGGGAACGAACAAAACGGGCTTTTCGCCATCTTGATGAATCGCTGCTGAATAGTTACCGGTTATTTTAAAAAGAGGTGGCTTCTTAAGATTGAACGCGTTGATTTTGTCGATGTTTAAGCAGGGTGAAAGAGGAGGAGATATGGCTATTTTGGAAACGCTTAGGTTGAATCGTAGCACGCATTCGGTGATTAGATCGTTCCGGATTCACACCATCCGGTTCAAGAAACTTCTCGAAAACGCCAATATCCTTTTGGATCTCTTTGCCGACGGGAATGAAAAGCTGCAAGGGGAGTATATCCTGGACCGGCACTACGTGGTATCGCTTATCGATAGGGTGATTGAGCGTTTAGGAATGATCGTCTATGACGCCGCCGTTCTTTCGCAGGACGCCGGGGCCGATCTTTATCGTCAGTATGACCAGCAGAAGATAGCGGCGGAGTGTTTTATCTCCGGAGAGAAAATCGGAGGAGGAGAAGATCTATCATCTGGGGACGACGCTTCTTCCCCACCTGCCATGGATCCTGAGTACCGGTTGCTTTCCCAAGCGATCTCCTGGTTTCACGGAAAAGGAGATGAGACAGTTTCTCAGTTGATGAAGAAGGCGATGATCAACGGCATGCATGGAATCGAAAAAATCAAAGAGCTGAAGAACGATCTTGTTGTGGATGAGATTTGGCTCAAGAAATCGGAGAGCCGTATTTTTCTGATAGATCTGTGGCGGGATGAATCCTCCCCCAAGAGAGAGAAACAATCCATCGAAGCGTTCGGAAGCCTTCCCCTGACCCTTATCCTGAAGGAGGCCTTGAACGATATGCCCTCCATCCGCCCCCACATGGAGATGAAAGGAGAGTGGATCATTGTCGCAGGCGATAACGAAATCACCCTTTTAAGCGTGAATCCGAATTTTAATTTAAGACTCGATGCGACGGCGAGCGGTTATGAAGCCTCCGATTATATTTTTGTTTCCATTGATGGCCGTCTGGAACCGGCCAAGATCCTTCCCCAGGGGTTCCATATGGAAAAAAACGGTTCCGGTTATTTCTGCTGGAAAATCGACGCCTCTTTTGACGCGATAAAAGAAGATTTGATCAGCATCGGGAGCACGCTTTTCGGTTAGGTTCCCGGCAGACAATGGCCGGTCACTCTCATCTTTCAAAAACAGGGAGATCATCATGGAAGAAAAAAAACTGAAGATAATGATAATAGATGATGAGCATATTGTGGGAAAGCGGCTCAAGTCAGCCCTTGAAAGCAGCGGCGAACAGGTCGAGACCTTCGAAGACGGAGAGAAAGCCCTCGAACGGTTCAACGAGTCCCCTTTTGATGTCGTCGTCACCGATATCCGGATGGAAAAAATAGACGGTATCGAGATACTGGAAAAGGTACAGGCCAGGGCGCCCAAAACCAAAGTGATCATCATCACCGGGTACGCCACGGTCGAGGTGGCGAGGGAAGCGCTTTCAAAGGGCGCCTTTGATTTTATCGCCAAGCCTTTTAAACCAGGAGACTTAAGAGAAATCATCCAGCGCGCGTCCAATGAACTAAAATTTTAATGGGCTCAACCCTTTGCTTTTCATGGAGGATGGTCATGTCGATTTATATGGCGAAAAATCAGTTCCTGAGCCGGGATCATGATTTCCGGTTCCGTTATGAAACCCTTCGATCCCTGTTGAAAAAAAACGGGAACGCCCTTCAGATCATGAGCGATCTCGAAGCGGACCTGAACCACATCAGTCACTATGATGAACGCATCAAACGTCCCCTAAGAAGGCTCATCACCGAAACGCTTTTGATGGCCCAGGAGCTGAACCTCCTGACGAAAGACAGTATCAGGAGCTCTATCGTGTGATCATCCATTTAAGAAGCCAGACCGATGCCCTGTTTCAACTGGAAGAGGCGCCGGGTTTCCGGCCTCTGGCCATGATGATCGATCCCAAACAAAGAGGCGACGAAAAATGGATCGGTGGAAAAGCGGCGGGCGTCTGGAGTCTTTCAGCCTATTTCCCGGACTCGGTCCCTCCCGGATTTGTCATTACCACCGCTGCCTACGAGAAAATGCTGCAACAGGAAAACCTCGATAATCGAATCCGTCTTCTTTTGAACGATATCGACGTCATGACCGACCAGGATCAGTTCCAGTTACGCACAGGAACGATCCGGAAATGGGTCAGGGAGGCTTCGATCCCCAAGGATGTGGCGGCCTCCATACAAGAGTTCGCGGCCCGGATAGAGGCGCAGTGCGGAAACAGGGAGTGGGCTGTCCGTTCCTCTTCCGTATTGGAAGACAGCGCCTGTTCATTCGCCGGTCAATTCGCCACCGAGCTTAAAATTGATACCGGCCATCTGGCGACCGCCTACAAGGAGGTGCTCGCCTCCCGGTTCACCGATCACGCGGTCAAATACAGAGCGCATTCGGGCCTGCGTGAAATCGACACGCCCATGGCGGTTCTCTTCATGCCGATGATCGAACCGGTCGCGGCGGGTGTTGTCTATACGTCGGATGTCGATCACGCCACTCCGGATAGAATTGTCATCAATTCCGTCAACGGCGTGGCCCAGGGCATGGTCAGAGGAGAGGAACGGGCCGATACCTTTGTCCTGTCAAAAGGCGGCTCTCCTGAGTTGATAAAAACCATTCCCGCCCTTGATGGGGAAAACCCCGCCTATATTTCTCGGGAGCACCTGGTTGAAATTGCGTCGATGGCCCAAAAAGCCGTTGAAATTTTCGGTCATGAGCTCGATATGGAGTGGGCCATCGACCGGAATGGAAAGCTCTTTTTTCTTCAGGCAAGAGCCCTCCATATGAATCTTCCAGGCGAAGAGAAGCCGCCCGGTTTTCTAAAGCGGAAAGAGGAGATCCCGCTGCTTGAGGGAGGGATCACGATCTTCCCTGGCCGGTCCGAGGGACCGCTCTATTTTTTGAAAAACGAAGCCGACCCGAAAGAGACGCCGGAGGGAGCCATTGTTCTGGTTGAAAAGCCCAGACCCGAACTCGCCGTCATTCTTCCCACCATCGCAGGTCTTCTGGTCATGGAGGGAAACCCCATCGGTCACCTGGCCACGCTGGTGAGGGAGTTTTCTGTGCCGTCTATCTTCAGACTTGGAGAAAAGGCCTCCATTCTGGCAGGTAAGAATATCGTAAGCGTCAATGCGACCAGTCGAACCGTGTATGCGGGTTGCAGGTGGCAGGGAATCCGGGAACGGGCGTTGACACGAATCGCGTCCAGAAAGAAAGAGAAAAAATCGGGTCCTCTTTCGGATCTGGTGTTGCGATTGAATCTGATCAATCCGGATGACGCATCCTTTAAGGCAGAATCCTGTGAATCTATCCATGACGCGCTGCGGTTTATGCATGAAATGGCTGTCCGATCCACGTTTGGTTTCGGCGACACCCATAAAGAGGGATTTTTTTATAAAGGGAAGAGCCTGCAAACCGACTTGCCCCTGAAGATTTTTTTGATTGATCTTGAAAAATCGGTTAATGAAGAGAAGAAGAAAGTGCGGCCTGAAGAGGTGGCGAGCACACCGTTCGCCGCCTTGTGGCGGGGCATATCCGACCAGAGAGTGGGCTGGCCGGAAAGGTGGGAGAGGGAGATGGCGGGGCTTCCTTCCGATTTCATAGAGACGGTCCTGGGCGGAGACAAGGGCCCGAGACGCGCTTCGGACAGGAATTACGCCATTGTCGCCAAAGATTACCTGAATCTCAACGCCCGGTTTTCCTACCACTACGCCATGGTGGACGCCATGGTGGGGGTGGGGGCTCAAAACAACCATGTGCATTTCCGGTTCAGGGGCGGCGGGGCCTCCGACGCGAATCGCATCAGGCGGGCTCGTTTCCTGGAGCGTGTTTTGAGAGCCAGCGGTTTTGGCGTGGAACAGAAACAGGATCTGGTGACCGCATGGATGAGAAAATACGCCAAAGCCGATTCGGAAAAGGCCCTGGAAGTGATTGGAAGGCTCATGGCGTGTGCGCGGCAGCTCGATGTGGTCTTGAAGCACGATTCAGATGTTAAACGCTATGCCGGTTATTTTCTGGAGGGTCAATACGCCCCATTCTCCTGACGGCTTTTTTTTGGAACCTGATACTCGATCTTCCAATTTTTAGAGATTTAGAAAATACCAAT
>JAGVHJ010000092.1 GCA_020056645.1 Desulfobacterales bacterium | reverse complement strand
GAAAAAAATTTTGATCCTCGAAATACGCCATGTATTCCTGCGGTCAAATTTTTTTTCCGCCTTGGATTTGAACAAATTTCCTAAAAACTTGAAGATCGAATGTAACACACATTTTCTCTATTTAAAAGGAGTGTGCGGTGGAAATCCGGCAAATCAAATTATCAAAAATGGCCATCTTCTGTTATCTGATTATCGATGAGTCGAGCAGAAGCGCCGCCATTATCGATCCGGCCTTTGACACGGGAAAAATTCTCTCCTATCTGTCAGACAGAAGGTTGACGCTCACCCATATCATCAACACCCATGGCCATGCGGATCACACCGCCGGAAACGCGGCCATTCAAAAAGCCACCCAGGCAAAGCTCTATATGCATCGGGGGGAACTCTCCCACCTGAAGGGGCTGATGCACAAGACCTTTTCCTTGTTTTTGGGCGGCCAAGGATCGCCCCTTCCCGACGCTTTCATGGAGGAGGGGGACACGATCATGGCGGGACGAATCCGGCTCTCGGTTCTTCATACGCCGGGCCACACCCGGGGAAGCGTTTCGATCCATACGGAGGGCCATGTGTTTACCGGAGACACCCTGTTCGTGGGGGGCGTGGGAAGAACCGATCTGCCCGGCGGCTCCCACAGGGAGCTCCTCTCCTCTATTCACAACAAAATCTACACCCTTCCAGATCATACCATCGTCTGGCCGGGCCACGATTACGGATCAGCGCCCCATTCGACCGTGGGTCGCGAGAAGGCCGAAAACCCTTATACTCGATGTTCAAGTTTTTGTTAATTTTCCCAACTCCGGCGTTGGAAAAAAAAAGATCCTCGCAATACGCCATGTATTCCCGTGGTCAATTTTTTTTCCGCCTTGGATGTGAACAAATTTCCTAAAAACGTGAAGGTCGAGTTGTACCCGCTGCTGGGGCCGCCTCTTCCCGGTCAATCCCTCGTCAACCCCGGAATGGTATAGGTGGAACAGGAACCTCCCGAACAGGTGCGGGTCTGTTCAGAGACGCCAGCGGCCTTTCCGCCGCCTCCCGAGGTGACGAAGCTGGTCGTGCTCAGGACCCGCTCAAACGACTGGGCCCCGCATTTCGGACACTTGGTCTCTTCGCCCTCTTTTTTTCCCATGACGAGAAGTTCAAAAAACTCTTCACATTCCAAACATTTAAACTCATAAATCGGCATAAGGCACTCCTTTTTTTCGCCTATCAAAAATGGCTTACAATATGATCATCCCCGGCCATTTGTCAACATGGGCGTAACGATCGCCCAGGGTAATCGCATTTGGGACGCGCCTCCCTCGGCCCTGCCGGGGGCCAACCTTTTGAAAAGGTTGCCAAACATATCACAATAAAGGTTCCATAAAAACCCTCTGAAAATCTCTTTGCCCCGCTTTTTAAAAGCGGGCCGCCGGAGGCATTGATAATAAATTCAAGCTATTACTTAAATCACTCACAAAACCCTATTCTACATGCGATTCCCCTGAACGATCGCATTTATCCCTCTATCCGAGAAGATAATTGCAAAATAAAAGAGAGTGAGGCCGCTTCTCGTTACGAGGCTCTGCCTCGTAACCAGGCACCAAACCCCATTTGTCCATATTTTTAAAATCTGGCCCCCGGAGGGTCAATTCGGAGGCTTTAAAATATTAATTTAATTAGAATTTATGTAAGTATTAAATGTATGACGTTGATACCAAAATACCGTTTGATCGTATCCGGCGCCACCCTCTATTTTGCAATCATCTTCTCGGGTGTTTACCCCTCTATCACCCTATAATCCTTCCTTGACCGGCCATCGGTTTTCTGTTAGGAAACAAAGCTTCTATCATGTAAGATTCACACGCCCTCTCAAGCATCTATAGGGCCATGACCCCATATTTAAAGATTGACGATATGACAACACACACACACGCCTTACCCTCTGCGAAATGCGCCATGGGCATCTGCCTGGGGGCATCCACCGTTTCGGCGGTCATTGTCGAACCTCCGGCCCGCGCTCCAGAATACCGTTCCGCCCACAGCGGCGGCCCGGTCATCCGGGAGCGCAAGCGTCTCCCCCACAATGGCGATCCTGAGAAGACGCTCTTTCGTATTCTCGACGAGATTGATCTTTCCACCGTGGATTCCATCGCCGTTACGGGAAGGCGATTTCACACGTCGCTCAACCTCTCCGCCATTCCAGAACCCCAGGCCATGGAGGTGGCTTATCGGTTCCTGAAACCGGAGGGCGTTGAATGCCCGGCCATCGTTTCCGCGGGCGGCGAAACCTTCATGGCCTACACCCTGAATAAGCAGGGCGAAATATCAAACGTTCTGACCGGCAACAAGTGCGCCTCTGGAACCGGCGAGTTTTTCCTTCAGCAATTGAAACGGATGAACATCGCCATTGATGAACTGGAGGGCTTCAGCCCTTCGGAAACGCCCTACCATGTTTCGGGGCGGTGTTCGGTCTTTTGCAAGTCGGACTGCACCCACGCGACCAACAAGGGAATTCCCAAGAACGACGTGACCCACGGGCTCTGCATCATGATGGCCAGTAAGATTATGGAAATATTGAAAAAAACCCCGTTGGAACACATCATGGTAACGGGTGGCGCGACCTTGAATCCCATCATGGTGCAACTATTGCGGGAGCATATCCCCACCCTCGTCATTCCCCAGGAGGCCCCGTATTTTGAGGCGGCGGGTGCAGCCTTCTGGGCCATGGAGCATGCCACCAAACCCTTTCCCGGTTTTTCGCACCTGATAAATCAAGACCGGCAACGCTCGTTTGGGGTTCATCCGCCCCTGTCCGCCTACGAACATCTGGTGATCTTCAAATCGATCCGGAAAGGGACGATCCATTCCGGGGATCGATTGATTCTCGGACTTGATGTGGGCTCCACCACCACCAAGGCAGTTCTGGTCCGGGACCATGACCACGCCATCCTGGCCTCCGTCTATCTCCGGACAAATGGAGACCCGGTGGGGGCCTCCCGTGCGTGCTACCGTTCGATCCTCTCCCAGATACCTGCTGAAATCGATGCGGAAACCCTTCAGATTTGCGGCCTGGGGGTCTGCGGTTCCGGTCGTCAGATCGCGGGACTCCACGCCATGACCGACGGCGTGATAAATGAAATCATCGCCCACGCCACCGCCGCTGTTTTTTTCGATCCCAGGGTCGATACCATTTTCGAGATCGGCGGCCAGGACGCCAAATACACCTACATCACCAATGGCGTTCCTTCCGATTACGCCATGAACGAAGCGTGCTCGGCGGGAACCGGCTCCTTTCTAGAAGAGTCGGCCCATGAGACCCTCTGCGTTTCCATGGAAGATATCGCAGGAATCGCCCTTACGGCGGAAACGCCTCCCAATTTTAACGACCAGTGCGCGGCCTTTATCTCATCGGACATCAAGACCGCCATCCATGAGGGTATCCAAAACAACGATATCCTGGCGGGCCTGGTCTACTCCATCTGCATGAACTACAACAACCGGGTCAAGGGAAACCGGCCCGTGGGAGAGAAGATATTCATGCAGGGAGGGGTTTGCTACAACCGGGCCGTGCCGCTGGCCATGGCGGGCTTGATCGGAAAACCCATTGTCGTGCCTCCCGAACCCGGACTCATGGGCGCTTTTGGCGTGGCTCTGGCCGTTCAGGAACGGATCGAGAAAGGATTTCTAAAGGAAAAACGGTTCCATCTGCAAGAGATGGCCGACCGGGAGGTTCTCTACAAAAAACCCTTCATCTGCAAAGGCGGCAAGGAAAGGTGTGACCGGAAATGCATGATATCGGTGATCGAAATCGATGGGAAACCCTATCCCTTCGGCGGAGCCTGCAACCGGTACTATAATCTCAAACACGACATCCATCACGACATGCTGGCCCTTGACCTGGTGAAAGAGAGAGAGAGCATCATCTTTAAAGAGAGGCCGCTCAACTTGCCCGCGTCCCGGGGCAAACGCATCGGCTTTAACCGGAGTTTCCTCGTCAACACCTACTATCCCCTTTACGCCGCTTTTTTTTCCCAGCTGGGATTCCAGCCGGTATTGCCGGATATGCCTTTAAAAAAAGGAATCGACATGAAAGACGCGGCCTTCTGCTATCCCGCGGAGCTGGCCCACGGTTTTTTCTACCGGCTCCTTACCCAGGAAAACCCGCCGGACTATATTTTCCTTCCCCATTTCAAGGCGGTGCCCAATAAAAATGATGAAGAGGGCTCCCAGGTCTGCCCCTTTGTTCAGGGAGAGACCTTCTATCTCCGTCAGACTTTCAAAGAACCCCTTGCCCGGTTGCACCAGTCGGGCGTTAAGCTGTTAACCCCCTTGATCGATCTGAGCGAAGGGATAGAGTCGGCCCGGACGCCTCTGATCAAGACCGCGACCGGGATGATGGGCGTTTCCCTGAGTCAGGCCGCCCGCGCCTTTGACGCGGCCCTGGAGGCCCAGCTCGCATGCACGAGGCGGATGCTCGAAAAGGGACGGGATCTGCTTGCGGCCCTTGAAAAGGATAAGGATGCCATCGCCGTCGTTGTCTTTAGCCGTTCGTATAATGGATTCGCCGAAGAGGCCCATATGGGAATTCCGAACAAATTGGCCTCCAGGGGTGTTTACGTCGTCCCCTTCGATTTTCTCATTTTTATCAACAGCCTCTCCAAGCGCCATATGTACTGGGGGCTCGGCCAGCGGATTCTCATGGCGGCCCGGAGCGTTCAGGCCCATCCCCAGTTATTCGGCCTTTACATCACCAACTTTTCCTGCGGCCCGGATTCGTTTCTCATCGGCTACTTCAGGGAGATCATGGGGAAAAAGCCATCGCTCACCCTCGAGCTCGACAGCCATACCGCCGATGCGGGCATCGAAACCCGGATCGAAGCCTTTCTGGATATTGTAAACGCCTACCGGCGGCTCCAGGTGGAGCACAAAGAGAACCGGATCGAAACCCCTTTCACGCCGGCCAAACTGCTTTCCGGCAACGGCGCGCTGAAGGTGATGACCTCCGCTCAAACGCTCCTTCCCATCACCCACCCACGGGTTAAAATTCTTGTGCCCTCCATGGGAAAATTGACATCGGAAGCGATTGCGGCGGTCTTCCGGTCGGCCGGATACCATACCCTGAGCCACCCGCCTTCCAACGAATCGATTCTAAAACTGGGCCAGGCCCATACCTCCTGCAAAGAGTGTCTTCCCCTGATACTCACGACCGGGACCCTCTTGAACTACATCGCCCATGAAAAAAAAGAGGGGGATGTGGTCGTCTACTTCATGCCAACCGCCTCCGGCCCCTGCCGGTTCGGCCAATATTCGGTGTTTATCGAGGATTTGATCAGCCGCAAGAAGATGACCGATGTGTGCCTGCTCTCGCCCACATCGGAAAATGGATACGCGGGCATCGGAAACACCATTCTTCTCCGGGCATGGTGGGGCACCATTATCTCGGACGCCATGGAAGATGTCCGGTCCATGCTTCTCGCCAATGCTGTTGATTTGGAAAGCGCCCTTGAACGGTTTGAAACAGAGTGGGGGCGCATTCTTTCCGTCCTTGAAAATGGCCTCTTTGCCAAGGTGGAGAGCCAGCTCAAGGAGTCCCTTGATGCTCTCCGTAAGATCCCCATGAAGCGGCCGGCCAAGGAGGTGCCGGTCATTTTTCTTGCTGGAGAGATTTTTGTGAGAAGAGATTCGCTTTCACGAAGAGAGATTACCGAGTATCTCGCCAAGAACGGCTTCGCGGTGGTTTGCTCACCGGTCACGGAATGGGTGAAATATACCGATTACCTTGTGGATCAAGGGCTTGCGATTATATCATCCTCTTCACAAATCGATAAGATCAAATTCAAGATCAAAAACCGGCTCATGCGCTACTATGAGAAACGGATTAAAACGATCCTGGCCCGCTCCGGCATGGTTCATGACGCGGGTCCGGTGGATATCCAGAACATTATCGACCACGGCAGCCCCTTTATCTCCGAAAATCTGATCGGCGAGGCGATTCTGACGGTGGGAAGCTCCTTGGCCGAGGTGGCCCATACCGCCTGCGGCGTCATCGCCATTGGGCCGTTTGGGTGCATGCCGAACCGGCTTTCCGAGGCCATCTTGAATCAGGTGATGAACAGCCAGTGCAAGCTCGATGTCAGCCGCAAAACCAGCAACGGGAAACTTAAAAAAATCCTCGAAGGATTGGACGATCTGCCCTTTCTTGCCATCGAAAGCGATGGCTCTCCCTTTCCCCAGCTCATCAATACCAAGCTGGAGACCCTCATGATCCGGGCGGAGCGTCTTCACCAGCGGATGCGGGGGGTATAGGGCGTCATTGATCCCCATGAGACGTCGACGCGCACATATCGATAGAGGGTGATACCGGGAGTTTGAAAAGCATCGTCAGGGGAATCGCATGTAGAATAGGGCTTGGTGAGTGATTTAAGTAATAGCTTGAATTGATTATCAATGCCTCAGACTGCCCGCTTTTAAAAAGCGGGGCAAAGAGGTTTTTAGAGGGTGTTTATGGAAACTTTATTGGGATATGTTTGGCGCCCTTTTCAAAAGGTTGGCCTCCGGCAGGGCCGAAGGAGGCGCGTTCCAGATGCGATTACCCTGAAAGCATCGTTTAATCATATTGACACCAGAGATTTTGATTGATATATTCTATTAATGGAATATGGATTCCAAGGAACATGCATGAAGGAACTGATTAAAGTCATGAAGGCGCTCTCGGATCCCGTCCGGGTGAAGATGGTGAAAATGCTGCAACGGAAGGTGATGTGCGTGTGTGAAATTCAGGCCGCGTTAAACACGTCCCAGTCCAATGCCAGCAAACACCTGAAGCTGCTGGAAGAGGCCGGGCTCATCACTTCGAGCAAAGAAGGGCTTTTTGTCAACTATTCTCTCTCGGACGGCTTGCGGAGCCCCTATGCTGCGAGTCTTCTGGGGAACATGAAGCACTGGCTTGAAAGTGATCCCGACATTCGATCCCTGGCCGGCCGTTTGCCCTCCATCAGCCGGGAGGATATCCGGGGGCGGTGATTTTTTTTGACCTAACTATATAACTATATGTCGATATAAAGGAGAATGCCATGGAAATCAAAGTATTGGGGCCCGGATGCCCCAAGTGCGAACAGGCGGTGAAAATCGTCAAAGAGGTTCTCAAAGAAACCGGAGTGGAGGCCTCTGTCGAAAAAGTGACCGATGTGATGAAGATCGCGGGATATGGGGTCTTTGGAACACCGTCGGTGGTCATTGATGGCGAGGTGAAGTGTGTGGGAAAAATTCCCAAAAAAGAAGAGGTTAAATCCTGGCTGGGTAAATAAGAGGAGAGGCCTTTAGCGATGAGAACCACCATTTATTTCAGATGGGCCGCGTCCCTGTTCCTATTCATTTGGTTGACCCCGTTCCTTGCGATGGCGGAAGAGTTCAACGCGATTCCAGAGAAGGGGATGGTCACCCTGATCGACCTGGGCGCGAAAAAATGCATCCCCTGCAAGATGATGGCGCCGATTCTGCAAAAGCTTGAAAAAGCATATGATGGAAAAGCCAGAATTATCTTTATCGATGTCTGGGAAAACCGGGATCAGGCAAAGCGGTTCGGGATAGAGGGAATCCCCACCCAGATCTTTTTCGATAAAGAAGGAAAAGAGGTCTACCGGCACGGGGGCTTCATGGCCGAGGAAGCGATACACAAGCAGCTGGCGGCCATGGGCGTTGAACCGCCTCTTCAGAAAAACCAGGCCGCCCCAGACGCCTCCGGCCTTCCTCCGGAGAAAAATTAAAGGGACGGGAATGGAACCATTTTTTATCACCATTAACCAATGGATGACCGGCGGCACACCCATCGCCGCCCTGGGGTGTTTTATCTGGGGCATGGTCAGCGTTCTCTTTAGTCCCTGTCACATGGCCTCCATTCCCCTCATCGTCGCCTATGTGGGAGGGCAGGAACGGGCGGTCAATCCAAAGCAGGCCAGCCTCTATTCCGCAGCATTTACGGTTGGTCTTTTCATCACCATCGCCCTGATTGGTATCATCTGCGCCTTATTGGGCCGCATGCTGGGTGATGTGGGAAACTACTGGCAACTACTTATCGGCGCAATTCTGATCTGGGTAGCCTTGGGAATGCTTGGCGTAGAGAGATGCTCCATGTCTGGAAGCCTGCTCTACCGGCTCAATTTCAGGGGCCTTTTCGGGGCGTTTGTCCTGGGCCTCGCCTATGGAGTGCTTTCCGGCTCTTGCACCTTTGGCTTTATCGCCCCGATTCTCGCCATGATCACCATTCAGCAACAGGTCATCACCGGCGTTCTCTTCATTCTTCTTTTCGCCGTTGGTCACTGCCTGCCGATCATGATCGCTGGCAGTTCAACGGCGGCCGTTCGAAGGCTTATGGAGAACACGGCCTGGCAGGGGGCCGGAAACTGGTTCCGCAAAGGCGCTGGCGCGATTGTCTGCCTCCTTGGCGCTTATTTTATTCTGAATCCCTTTGTGGGTTCTTAAAAAATGCCATAACAGTCTTTGCGATACTTCCGCGCCCAACAGAATTTAATTCAGAGATCTTTTTCTTCCGTCCTCTGAAGGAAGCGCGATTCCAAGCCGCTTCAATTTCCTGAAGAGCGTGCTTTTATGAATCCCCAGCTCCTTGGCGGTTTTCAGGCGATTAAACCGGTTTCGATTTAGGGTATCCTGGATCATCTGTATTTCGGCCATTCTGACCGCTGTGGTGATGTTTCCCTGCTGGCTCTGGCTCTTATGATGGGGCGCATGGGCGATCATGTCCTTGGGAAGATGGTGGATGTCGATCATGCCCGTGGTTACAAGGACAAAGGCGTGTTCAATGATGTTTTCGAGCTCTCGGATATTCCCCGGATAGTTGTGGGACATCAACGAGGAGGCCACTTCCGGTGAGATCGAGGTGACGGTTTTATTCTGAAGATCGTTGAATTTGGCGATGAAATGATCCACCAGAAGGGG
The DNA here is from genome assembly GCA_020056645.1 of Desulfobacterales bacterium. GTDB lineage: Bacteria > Desulfobacterota > Desulfobacteria > Desulfobacterales > JAHIVH01 > JAHIVH01. Next base: position 926 of record JAGVHJ010000092.1, on the reverse strand, counting down.
AATATCCTCCCGCCGCATGTGAAGGGGCGGCAGATCGATCCTGACCACATTGATCCTGAAGAAGAGGTCCTGCCGGAACTTCTCCTGCCGGACCATGTCGGAGAGATCCTTGTTGGTGGCGGCGATCACCCGGACGTTGATCTTTATGGGCTTGGTTCCCCCGAGCGGTTCGACAACGCTTTCCTGGAGCACCCTGAGGAGCCTCACCTGCATGGCAGGGCTGATTTCACCGATTTCATCGAGAAAGAGGGTTCCACCATGGGCCAGTTCAAAGCGTCCAGGTTTGTCCTGTGCCGCTCCTGTAAAGGCCCCTTTCCGGTAGCCAAAAAGCTCCGATTCGAGAAGCGTGTCTGGAAGTGCCCCGCAATTGATCGCGATAAACGGTTTGCCGTTTCTCAGGCTCATATTGTGAATGGCGCGGGCCAGAAGCTCTTTTCCAGTGCCGGTCTCCCCTTGAATCAATACCCGGCTGTCGCTGGCGGCGAGCTGGGGAAGCACATCGAATATTTTTTTCATGAGATCGCTTCGGCTCACCAGATCCCCGATTTGAAACCGGCCCTGGATCTCTTTCCTTAATTTTTCCACGAGAGTCAGGTCCCGGAAGCTTTCAACCCCTCCGATCGCACGTCCCGCTTCATTCCTGAGAAGTCCGGTTGATATGCTGATCGGCACCCGCTGTCCGGTGACATCAACGATAAAGGCGGACCGGTTGATAATGGGCTGACCTGTTTTCATGGTCTGGCGCAACGGGCATCCGGTCTCGCACATGTTGGCCTTGAACACGTCGAAACAGAAGCGGCCGATGGCCTCTTCCCGCGAAATTTTCGTGATTTCCTCGGCGGCCCGGTTAAACGAGGTGATCCGCCATTCGCTGTCCACGGTGAAAACGCCATCGGAGATGCTTTCAAGAATGATTTCCGTATAGT
>JAGVHJ010000542.1 GCA_020056645.1 Desulfobacterales bacterium | reverse complement strand
GATCGTTCATTCAATAAAGGAGATGAAAGAAGCCTGCGAGGCCGCGGAGAGAGAGGCGCTGAAAGCGTTCGGAAACGGGGCGATCTATCTTGAAAAGTATCTCCTTTCTCCTCGCCATGTGGAGATACAGATTCTTGCCGACAAATTCGGAAATGTTATTCATCTGTTTGAGCGGGAGTGTTCCATCCAGAGGCGCTACCAGAAAATCATCGAAGAGTCCCCATCACCCGCCCTTTCGGAAGCGTTGAGGGAAGAGATGGGCCGGGCGGCTGTTTCAGCGGCGAAAGCATCCGGATATGTGAACGCGGGAACCGTCGAATTTCTCCTTGACCGTGACAACCGTTTTTACTTTCTGGAAGTCAACACCAGGTTACAGGTAGAGCATCCGGTCACCGAAATGATCACCGGTCTCGACCTGGTAAGGCATCAGATAGAGATCGCCGCCGGAGAGCAGCTCTCCCTTACCCAAGAAGATATCTCACGCAGGGGTCACGCCATCGAATGCCGAATCTACGGCGAAGATCCGGAAAACAACTTCTTCCCTTCATCCGGAAAAATACTCTATATGAAAGAACCCGCAGGCCCTGGCGTCAGGAACGACTGCGGCGTCTATTCAGGATATACCGTTCCGGTGGAGTACGACCCGATTCTCTCGAAGCTGGTTGTACATGCGGAAAGCAGAATCCTCGCCATCGAACGGATGATCCGGGCGCTGAAAGAGTACGCGATCCTTGGCATCAAAACGCCAATCCCTTTTTTGATTGATATTCTTTCATCCGAGGCTTTCAAAGAAGGGAAAACCACAACCGATTTTATCGACACCCATTTTCCAGAGTGGCGTCCGCGCCAAAAGGAAGAGATGCTCCCTTATATTGCTCATATCGCCGATGAATGCTCAAAACGGAGCCGCCAGAAAGAAACGATAGAGACAGCGGGAGAGATCCCCTCCCCGTGGCAAACCATTGGCTTCTACAGACCTTGAAAGAAAACCATAGTTAAAGGAATCGATCAATGGAATACCATCTTCAAATGAACAACGACGTCCAAAAAATATCGGTGGAGCGTCTCGAATCCGGAGCCATCAAACTCATGCAAGAAGAGAGCATGGTTACAGCATCCGCCACCCGGATTTCGGACAATCATCTTTATCTGGAAATAGAGGGTGAAGGGGTGGAAAAAAGGGGGATGAATGTCTACACCGCCGATGATGCTTCAGGCAAATGGATCATGATAGAAGGCGCCTCCTATGTGGTCGAAGACCTCGATCAATCCACCGTTCAACGAACAAAGAAGAAAAAAGAGGCCAAGCTCCCCGGCGTTATCACACCGCCCATGCCCGCCATTGTGGTCTCGGTTCCGGTGAAAACGGGAGATCTGGTTGAAAAGGGCCAGAAGCTGGTCGTCCTCACGGCCATGAAAATGGAGACCACCCTTTCCGCCCCGTTCAAAGGCAGGGTCATGGCCGTAAACGTCAAGGAGGGAGATAAGGTCTCTCCGGGAGATATTTTGGTTGACCTCAATCAAGGAGAACACGCACCATGAGCACAAAAAAGGAAAAACTCGTTATCGCCAACTGTAGCGGTTTTTTTGGGGACCGCCTCTCCGCCGCGAAAGAGATGGTGATGGGCGGTCATATCGATGTGTTGACCGGCGACTATCTGGCCGAACTCACCATGGCCATTCTTTTCCGGGCCAAGATGCAGCGTCCGGAAAAAGGGTATGCGGCCACCTTTCTGAAACAGATGGAACAGGTCATGGGGAGCTGTCTCGACCGGAAGATCAAAATCGTCGCCAACGCCGGCGGACTGAACCCCAGGGGCCTCGCGGAGGCTCTCGAAAAAATGGCCAAGGATCTGGGACTCTCCCCCAAAATCGCCTGTATCGAAGGGGATGATCTGATGGAGAGGATTACCGATCTTCAGGCAAAAGGAGAAGCGTTCCTTCACCTTGACAAGAAGCAGGGCCTCAAAGAAAAGGGCGCCATTCCCATCACCGCCAATGCCTATCTGGGGGGGTGGGGAATCACAAAGGCGCTGAATCAGGGTGCGGATATTGTCATCGGAGGCAGAATCGCGGACGCGGCCCTGGTCTCCGGCCCCTCCGCCCACCATTTTAAATGGCAAGAAAACGATTGGGACAAACTGGCGGGCGCGTATGCGGCCGGTCATATCATCGAGTGCGGGGCCCAGGCGACGGGCGGCAACTATTCGTTCATTGAGGAGGTCCCCTCTTTCCGTAACGTTGGATTTCCCATCGCCGAAATCCATGAGGATGGCTCCTTTGTGATTACCAAACACGATCATACAGGAGGGCTTGTTTCGATCGGTACGGTCACGGCCCAGCTTCTCTATGAAATTGAGAGCCCCGCCTATTTGACGCCGGACGTTATCGCCCGGTTCGACGCCATCACCCTTCGGGAAGAGGGACGAGACAGGGTGGCCGTAACAGGCGTCAAGGGCGAGCCCCCCACCGATTTCACAAAGGTCTGCATCAACACCCTTTATGGATACAGGAACTCCATGACCGTGATCCTGACGGGTCTTGATATCGAGAAAAAAGCGGCGATCGTGAAAGAGAACCTTCTTGAAAGCCTGGGAGGTGAAAAGAGCTTTGCGGCCATTGATTTCCAGCTCACCCAATCGGGAAAAGAGAATCCAGCGACCAACGATGAAGCCTATTCGTTCCTCAGAATCACCGTCATGGACCCGGATCAGAAAAAAGCAGGAAAACTCTTCTCTTCAAAAATCGTGGAGATGGCCCTTGCCAACATTCCCGGTTTTACGCTGACAAGCCCCCCATCGGAGGGAATGCCGGCCATTCAGCACTGGCCCGCGCTTGTTTCTTCAGAACATATCGTTCAAAAAGTGAGCATCGCCGGAGAAGCGTTTATGGTTCCGGCCATCCGCTCCGGCGCTGCCTCTTTCAAAGCGGTTATCGAAACGAGAACCATTCCCGGTCCACCCACGGGGGAGATGGTGAAAGCGCCCCTTGGCAGGGCATTCGCCACGCGGTCTGGAGACAAGGGTGGAAACGCGAACCTGGGCGTCTGGTCGAAAACAGCCGAAGGCTATGCGTTCCTTAAAGAATTTTTAACCATAGAAAGGCTGAAACGCCTTCTGCCAGACATGAAAGCGTTTGAAATCGCGCGGTATGAGCTTCCCAATCTATTCGCCTTGAATTTTTACATCCGGGGCGTGCTGGGAGAAGGGGCCGCCGCATCCATGCGAAGCGATCCCCAGGCCAAAACCCTGGGCGAGTATCTTCGGGCAAAGGTCATCGAGATGCCAAGGAGCATCTTAAAATAGGACGTGAATCCAATCATTTAATAAGGAGAAAACCATGGGCAGCGACATATATTTCACCAAAGATCATGAGCAGGTCAGAAAAGCGGTCAGGGATTTTGTCAACCGGGAAATCAATCCCAACGTGGATGAATGGGAGGCGAAAGGCGAAACCCCGCTGCATGAGCTCTTCAAAAAAATGGGGGACTTGGGGTTTCTAGGAATCCGCTACAACCAGAAGTATGGCGGCGAGGGGCTCGACTACTGGTATGAAACGGTTTTTCTTGAAGAGATCGCCCATATCCGGTGCGGCGGCATTCCCATGGCCATTGCGGTTCAGACCAACATGGCGACCCCGGCCATCGACGAATTTGGAAGTGAATACTTGAAAGAAAAATATCTGATCCCCGCCATCAAGGGCGATATGGTCGCGGCCATCGCGGTCACGGAGCCCGATGCCGGCTCCGATGTGGCTGCTCTTAAAACCACCGCGAAAAAACAGGGGGACCAATATATCCTCAATGGATCCAAGACCTATATCACCAACGGAACCCAGGCCGATTTTCTAACCCTTCTCGCAAGAACCAGCGACGCGCCCGGATACCACTCTTTCAGCCTCTTTGTGGTTCCAACCGATCTCCCAGGATTTCATGTGAGTAAAAAACTCGATAAGCTCGGCATGAGAAGCAGCGATACGGCGGAACTCTTCTTCGACAACATGAAAATTCCAGCGGAAAATCTGATTGGTGTGGAAAATGAAGGATTTATTCACCAGATGATGCAGTTCCAGCATGAACGGTTTTCGGCCATGCCCATGGCCTATATCGCCGCCAAAAATATGATTGACGACACCGTTGAGTTTCTCAGAAGACGCATCGTTTTTGGAAAACCCCTGATCAAAAAACAGGTGCTTCGCCACCGGATCGCCCAATGGCTAACAGAGATCGAATGTTTAAAGCAGCTCACCTACCATGTGGTGAGAATGAAAATGGCGGGTCAGGACGCCTCCAAAGAGATCTCCATGGGAAAACTCATGGCCGGAGAGGTGATCAACAAAGTGGCGGACGGGTGTTTGCAGATGCACGGCGGCATGGGATTTATGAACGAAACCTTGATATCAAGGGCCTACAGGGACTCCCGGCTTATATCGATCGGCGGAGGAGCCAATGAAGTCATGCTGGATGTCATCGCCAAACTGGAAGGCCTATAATACGGACGGTTTATGATGAAAGAGCCCATCATCGCCGCACGTTCTAAAAGCGCGATAAGACGCCAGAGAGACAAAGAGCTGCGCTACCAAAGCATTCTGAATGCCGCGGAAATGCTCTTCGCCGAAAAAGGATACCATCGGACGAGCATGGAACAGATTGGCGACGCGGTGGAGGTTTCCGCCGCGACGGTCTACTCCTATTTCAGGAACAAGGAGGATCTCCTCCTGACGGCCATGAGGAAAAGCAGCTACGAGTTCAGGAAAATGATCGGAAACGCCTTCCGGTCCGCGGACCGGTCGTTG
>JAGVHJ010000358.1 GCA_020056645.1 Desulfobacterales bacterium | reverse complement strand
CCCTCGCCTGGTCCCGCCGGTTCGTGAAAATGATGACACGCTTGAGCTCCTGTTTGGTGATGAGATTATAGAGAAGCGGATACTTCTCGTCGGTCCTGAGCAGATAGACAATCTGATTAATACTTTCCGACGCGATCTGATCCGGTTCGATTTCAACGCCGAACGAATCCTTGGTCCATTGCTGGGCAAGCCGGTTGACATCGTCGTTTAGGGTGGCGCTGAAAAACATGGTCTGCCGTTCCGATTTCTGAGGCGTGCTCTGGACGATTCTACGGATATCGGGAATAAATCCCATATCGAGCATCCGGTCCGCCTCGTCGATCACCAGACACTCCACCTGATTGAGCCGGAGGACGTTTTGATTCTTGAAATCAAGGAGTCTTCCGGGAGTGGCGACGATCACGTCGACCAGCTGGTGCTGGAGACTCTTCTTCTGTTGGTCATAACCCATGCCGCCGAATACCGCAACGATCCTCAAACCGGTATATTTCCCGATGGCCAGGGCGTCTTTTTCTATCTGTAACGCCAGCTCCCGTGTGGGGGAAAGAATCAGCGCCCTGGGCGTTCCCTTTGACCGTCTCTCTGTTATCGGTTTTTTTAAAAATTGCGTAAAAATCGCTATGAGAAAGGCCGCGCTCTTTCCGGTCCCAGTCTGGGCCTGGCCGATCACGTCCTGTCCCGTCAATGCCTTGGGCAAAATCTCCGCCTGAATGGCGGTGCAGTATTTAAACCCCAGGTCGAAAACACCATGCAAAATCGAGAGAGGCAGATCCAGGTCGTGGAATCGGGTCTTTCCCTCTTCAGGAGGCACGTCGAACTGGGAGAGATCCCAGGAAGGTAAAGTTTCTTCCCCATCCGGAGAGACCCTGGGCTTCCGCCGACTTGGCCGGCTCCGCCGCTTCTCCGGTAGGGGTGTTTCCGGTCCCGTTACTTCCGGAGCCAGTTCAGCGACTCCATGTTCCAGGGCCTCCGTGGGCTCTGTTATACCGGATTCTCCGGAGTCCTGTTCTTTTTTTACAAACCATGGAAATAGTTTTTTAATGAGTCGTTTTATCAACCGGTCGCCTTCATTGGAAATAGAGTTTCTTGCCTGTGAATAAATGAAAATGAAAACCCGGGTAAGGGGTTAACCTTTTTCGCCTTCCCGGAGCATCTCAAGGGCCTCTTTGGCGCTAAAATTATCATGGACGATGGCGCAGGCAGCCTTGACAAAAAGGGTTGGATTCCGGTGCTGAAACACATTTCTTCCGATGGAAAGACCCTTGGCTCCGGCCTTCATGGCATCCTCAATGGTCTGGAACATCTCCGCCGTGGACGCCTTGCTGCCGCCCGCGATCAGTATCGGCGCGGGACACCCCTCGACCACTTTTGCGAAAGAGTCGGGGTCGCCCGTGTAGTTGGTTTTCACGAAGTCCGCCCCCAGTTCCGCACCGATCCTCGCGGCGATTTTCACTGCCTCAAGGGATTTTTCATTGTCGATTTTGGGGCCCCGCGGATACATCATGGCAATTAAAGGCATCCCCCAATAGGCGCATTCGACGGCGATTTTACCAAAATCGGCCAGCATCTCGGCCTCGTTTTCATCTCCCACATTCACATGGATGGAAACGCCATCGGCGCCCATCCGGAGGGCGTTTTCAACGGTGTTGACAAGGACCTTCCGGTTGGGTTTCGGTGACAGCATGGAGGAGGCGGAAAGATGAAGAATCAGGCCGATATCCTTGCCGTGATGCCTGTGACCGTACCTGGGGAGACCCAAATGGCCGATAACCGCGTTGGCTCCGCCTTCCGCGACCATGTTGACGGCCTGGGAGAGATCGATCAGACCATCTATGGGTCCAACGGTGGCTCCATGATCCATGGGGACCACAACGGTCTTTTGCGTATTTCTGTTCATGATTCGTTCCATACGAATCGCTTTTCCAATGTTAATCATGACGTGCTCCTTACACTCCTTATTTGATAGAGATAGAATTTTAGCGACTTACAGTCCCCTGTCCGAAAAAAAAGGGGGCCACGGAAAAATGCTTAAATAAATTGTCGTTTTAATTGAAAATTTTATGAATATCAACAGAAATATATCGATTTTTATCAGGTTTTAAAGTCACTATTCAGTATAGCCTTGCTTTAGTGGCAAAAAGGCCCTTTTGCGAAGTGACATTTACTTTTTTTCGGATGAGAGATTCGAAGGCTTTTTGCGAAAAAAATAGGGAACGAACAAAACGGGCTTTTCGCCATCTTGATGAATCGCTGCTGAATAGCTACGTTTTGAAGAGAAAGGGGCTGCGGGAATTAAAAAAATACGGTCGGACCAAGCATCAAGAATTGACATAAAACGCATAGGCCACGAACCTTCCGTCATGGCTCAAGCTTAAATCAACGGCGGTTCTCCGGTGATTCAAATAGACTTCCGGATAGGAGATCCCCTTTCTGAAAGGGGCTCCCGTAATAAAGACCTCCCCCATATCTCTGAAAAGACAACTTTCAAGTTTTTTCTTAACGACCGCCCGCACATACCCGGATTCCATGGATGAAGAGCTTTCAAAATCCGGGATCTTCAAGTGATCGATCCGCAGAACGCCATGGGTGAGTTTTTTTTCCGGATGGGAGGTTCCGGTAATGCCGATGCAATGAATAAATCCATTTCCCCGAAAAAGGGTGACCGCCACCGGTGGGCCGGGTGTGGAGACCACTCCTGTTCGCAGCTTCGCGGAGCAGCTCGCATCCAGGGTCAAGGAATATTTTAGAGGGCTTGACGTGACCAGGGGACTTATTTTACTGACGGCCTTGTAAGCGGCCTCTTTCGACGCCCAGAACATCCAAAAGAGGATGTCTGGATCCCGGGCATGGGTGAGCGACGCCTCTTCGTCCGGCAAAAGAACCCGCCTCACGTACCGGGAATCCGCGCTTCTTCCCCACACAAAGGGAGAGGCCAGATCAATGATATCGTTTCCGGCGTGTTTCAAAATAGGCCCGTTCCATCTCCTCGAGTTTACCGATAATCTTCCGGGATATCTCCCGCTGGACCCGCAACCCCTTTTGTGCGACGGCAGGCATTAGGAGATCCACGGCCATATAAAAGCCCTCGTTTCTTTGGGGGTAAACGCCATACCCGCTCTGATGATCGCCCCGAAGATAGACGCAGAGGACCCGGCAATCCGTGCGTCCGGAGAGAAGCCTTCCCGGACCATAGGAGACGCTTTCGGGCTCAATCCGGCCCGTTCTGGACCGGGACCCTTCTGGGAAAATCATCAGCGTTTCCCGTTTGTCGAATAGAT
>JAGVHJ010000305.1 GCA_020056645.1 Desulfobacterales bacterium | reverse complement strand
TCGTAACTATTCAGCAACGATTCATCAAGATGGCGAAAAGCCCGCTTTGTTCGTTCCCTATTTTTTTCGGGAGCTTCTTGGCTTTTTGCTGAACTGGCAAAAATTTGGCCTGAAGGCCTCAAACCGTTTGCCAGTTCTATCGCAAAAAGCCCTCGAATCTCTCATCCGAAAAAAAGCGAATGTCACTTCACAAAAGGGCCTTTTTGCCACTAAAACAAGGCCATACTGAATAGTTACAATTTATGTAAGTCTTAAGTGTATGACTTTGATACCAAAATAACGTTTGATCGTATCCGACGCCAACCTCTATTTTGCAATTATCTTCTCGGGTGCTGTTTAGCCCTATCCGCCCTGTTTTTCCTTGTGTTTGGAAGGTTATCCCTGTAAAGTTTTCGAATTGAACGAGGATCGCACGTCCAGCGACCTCTGCGGAATCGATGGCCAGCCAAAAAATGATCGGGTCAGGCTTGGGATATGGCACAGACTCGATAAGGAGCCCACATGATGTTTCCAACCGTATTGATCGTTGATGATGAACCCACCATTCTCAAATCCCTGGGCGGATTGCTTTCAGACGAAGGATATGAGGTCCTGACCGCCTCAAATGGCTACGAAGCCCTGAAAATCATCGACACCGAGTCTCCAGATCTGATTCTTCTCGATATCTGGATGCCTGGCATAGACGGCATCAACACCCTGAAAGAGATCAAGGCCGCCGACCCGTCCCTTCCCGTGATCATCATCACCGGCCACGGCACCATTGAAACCGCCGTTAAGGCGACCAAACTGGGGGCCTTTGATTTTATTGAAAAACCCCTTTCCATAGACAAGGTCATTGTGGGCATAAACAACGCCCTTAATTTCAGGCGTCTTGAGGAAGAGAACCGGCTTCTCCGGAAGAAGACCATTGAAAAAAATTCGCTCTGCGGCAAAAGCAATACCATCATGACCCTCAAGCTGGAGCTGTTAAATGTTTCTCCCACCGAGTCTTCCGTTCTTATTTACGGGGAGAACGGCACCGGCAAGGAGCTGGTGGCGCGAACTATCCACCAGTTGAGCAACCGGGCCGACGAGCCCCTCATCACCGTCAACTGCGCGGCCATTTCGGAGCGGAATGTGGAGACCGACCTTTTCGGCCATGAAAAAGGGGCCTTCAAGGGAGCCAAAAACAAGCGGCGGGGAAAACTGGAGCTGGCGACCAAAGGCACCCTTTTCCTTGACGAAGTGGGCGATATGAGCCCAGCCACCCAGGCGAAACTGTTGCGGGTGCTAGAGGAAAAGCAATTCAAGCGGCTCGGTGGAAGCCGTATTTTGAGCGCGGATGTCCGCATCATCTCCTCCACCAATAAGAACCTGGATGAAGAGATCAAAAAAGGCGCCTTCCGGGAAGATCTCTACTTCAGGCTCAATGTGATTCCGGTATATGTGCCGCCTCTGCGGGAGCGAAAGGAAGATCTGCCCGAACTGATCGAAACCTTTTTCGCCAAATTTGCAACTCAGTTTCACGGCAGGAAAAAAGGGATCACTCCCGAGGCCATGGCCATGTTGTGCCGCTATTCGTGGCCCGGCAATGTGAGGGAACTGAAGAACCTGGTCGAACGGCTGGTGACCCTGGTAAAGGAGGAGGTGATTGATGTTCCTCATATCCCTGCTCCTTACAGGGAAACAGGCGGAAGTCATAAAAAATCGGAAAACAAGACCTGTTTTTCCATGGAAACCTTTCAGGAAGCTCAGAAAGCCTTTGAACGGGAGTATATCTCTAAGAAATTAAAGGCTAACAATAACGATATCCGGGAAACGGCTGAAAAGATCGGTGTTCCCGCGGATCATTTGAAAGCGTTTTTAAAGCGAAGCGCGATTGAAAAATAAGAGAGATTTTTTTAAGGCGGGTTCTTATCCCCTATGTTGCGAATCATCGGCGGTTCGTTAAAAAGAAGAAAAATTCGGTCAGTGGAAGGCTGGGCCACTCGGCCCACCTCAGACCGGGTCCGGGAATCCATTTTCAATATACTCTTTGACCGGACAAAAGGGAGCCATGTGCTCGATTTGTTTGCGGGTACAGGGGCCATGGGCATTGAGGCCCTGAGCCGGGGAGCCTCCTCCGCAACGTTCATCGACAACGAGAAGACCGCCCTCTTGACCATTAAAAAAAATATCGAATCCCTCACGCTTTTCAGCCAAGCGGTTGTCATCGCCTGGGATATCAGGCGTAATCTCCAATGTCTGAACCATCTTTCAGATCATTTTGATCTGGTGTTTATGGACCCGCCCTACCATTCGGACCTGATCCTCCCCACCCTGAACCATCTGCAAAAAGGGGCGCTCCTGAAAAGTGAGGCGATGATCGTCATCGAACATGCAGCGGAGGAGAGCGTTCCTTCCGATATGCCGGGATACCGGAGCGTGGATGAAAGACGTTATGGGAAAACAGGGATATCGATCCTGGAGTTCCTTTCAGATATCCATCGGGGGGTATAAAATGGGTTATAAAAGAGCTGCTTATTCCATTCGCTTTCAAAGCGCGACCTATTATATTCCTCTCCGGGGCCTCCTCCTTGACGCCTGGGTATCATCTTGAATGCAAAATGGAAGTATCTCCTGGTTTTTTTGTTGACCGGGTGGAGCGTCGCCCATGTGTCGGTTTTTTTTTCAAATGGCAGCCGGAACCCTTCCGCATCGTCCAACGAGTGGGTCATTCTGCTGCATGGCCTGGGAAGGACCCGGTTCTCCATGAATCCCATGGCCCGTTATCTGGCGGACAAGGGGTATCAAACGGTCAATGTGAGTTACCCATCAACGAAAAAATCCATTGAATCCATTGTGGAGGAGCATCTGGTTCCTGCTGTCGCCGGATGCGGAGAGAAGGGCGCGCGAAAGATTCATTTTGTCACCCATTCCATGGGGGGGATCGTGCTCCGGTGCTACCTGGAGCGTCACAATTTGCCAGAGGGAAGCAGGGCTGTGATGTTATCACCCCCCAATCAAGGCAGTGAACTCGCCGATTTTTTGAAAGAGAACGTTCTTTTCCGGTGGCTACTTGGCCCCGCTGCGCAACAGATTGGAACAGGACCGGATAGCCTTCCCAACAGAATGGATGCGTCGCCCGGAATCGACGTGGGGATTATCATGGGCGACACGGGCATACCCCCCATTTTCGGAGCCATTTTCCCAGGGCCAAACGATGGGAAGGTGTCGGTTGAGCGCGCGAAACTGGCGGGAATGAAAGCGTTTAAGCGTATTCCCTGCGGACATACTTTTATCATGAACCGCAAGGATGTCATGGCTGCGGCGGATCAGTTTTTAAGGCGCGGCACCTTCTCATCGATGACTACAATGTGATTCCAATTCGTATTCAAAGCGCTATCGTCTTTGGTTGCGTCGTCGGGCTCCTCGACCCCTATTCCATATACCTCTCCGGGGCCTCCTCCTTGCCGCCTTGGCAGCATCTTGAATGCAAAATGGAATAGGTGTTTCTTGAATGTGAATTGAGTCCGGCAACTTGGGGCTCAATCATCTGCATTTCGTTAGTGGCGCCAGGATATCGTTCATGGGATTTCTTCCAACATAAAACCGGTTTCGAAAAGTCCTCGTTCCGGAGCCCATGCTAGTTTCCTATTTGAGTCAGCCCTTTGCGAATACTCCGTTCAAGACCGATTTTGACAAAAAAAGCGATTAACGGAAGCTTGCCTTCAAATTCAATCGTGTAATTCAGACGGCTTCCTCCGGGGAAAGAGGAAAACCTCATGACTCCCTTATGATTCCGAAGCGGACTGCCCTTTGTAATGCGGTATTCGATCAGCTCGTTTTCTTTGTACGCGGTCACCGTTTCTTCAAAGGGAGGAGCGAGCAGAATACGCAGGCTGCGAACGGAGCCGACGCCATTACGGCTGGTGTCTCCATTGCGTAAGCGAACGATTCTGGCCGGTTTAAATAGGGTCTTCAGATTTTCATGCTCTTCAAGATAAGCAAAAAGTTTCTGAACAGAGAAACTGAATTCATGCACGATTTTAATTTCTTGCTTCATAACAAATCTCCTCGTTTATTGATTTTCATCATATACCGCATATCTATAGAAGGCTCTAAAGGCAAACACGCCATTCATATACAATGGACCCAGCCAGATGGGAGCGTCAAATAATAGTGCATTCCGGTATGGAACAAGACAAATGGCTCCTTCGTAAAAAGCCCCAGAAACACCAACAATGAGTGATAAAATAAGCACAAACACGCGATCATATGTTGTGAAGAGGCGACCTATAAAAATAATGGTAAACACGATGAACAAAAAATAGGGCTCTGCGTTGGCGAAGCCGCTTAAAAAATACAAGGCCATAAAAAAGCAACCAGGCTCTATCGCCTCGCTAAATTTTGTAAGGCTCGTGCTTAACCTTTTTTCAATAGAGGTTGAAAGTACTTTCGAGAGTAGCGCATAAATGACCGCCATTCCTAAAAAAAGCGTAATAAAAAAGGGAAAGATGATTTTTAGCTGCCTTACGAGTTGTATTTCTAAAGGGTCCACAGGGGATACATATTGTTTTTCAGGCGGGGGGAAAAAATAGAAAGTGTCTGTGTCCGCAGGCGCTATCGATTCCCTTATAACCGTTGAATAATCGATTGCTCTGGTGTGGATATGGTAAAAATCCCCGATAGCGCAAATAGAAACAGCCAATAACAGCACACCCGCTATTCGTATAAATTTTTTTGGATTCATGATGTCCAATATCTGTTGTGTTGTCATACAACCCTCCTCGGTAAAGAATTGTTAAAATCAGACGATACGCAAATACGCTTCCGAATTAAGAGTCAATTGGTATTACCAATAAAGAGAGGTTCGTGGCAAAAGTCAAGGTGATTTTTGCAAAAAATGGACATGGGTTAAATTTTGGTACTACCAGTTTAGTTGGTAAACCATTTTTTAACGATTCAGCACCTATCACTCCTCTCACTTTCTGATTACACTCTTCCAGCATTCCCATTGATCATGACTACAGCCATCCCACTCCCCCACCCCTTTGCGATCTCATCATGACCTTCAGTAGGTGCGTCTTAACGTAAAGTATTTTTGCCAAAAATTTGGAATTAATATTTTATGATGCATTCATTCAGCGGAAGTCAGATAAAAGACTGCTTCAAATCCATTTTTGTTGAGTCGAAACACCATGCTGAATAATATTTCGACAAACGGCACCATGGCGTTTATTAATCTAGGGTTCCCAGGGAGAGTCCATACTATCGTTGAGTGAAAGCGCACTTTGAGGAGTTGGATGCTTTGTAGGATGGC
>JAGVHJ010000299.1 GCA_020056645.1 Desulfobacterales bacterium | reverse complement strand
TAGGCGAAAGCATGACCGCCACCCGGATGAGCCAGGGAAGAAAGACGAGAAAAATGATGGCGTTAATCACATTGAAGGTGGAGTGACCGTTGGCGATATAGCGGGCCACGTTCACATACGCTCCGTTCACCACCTCCGATGGCGGCCCCGCCCCCAGAAGCGCTGACACGAACTCCACCAACCGGATAAAAAAAGGAAAGACCATCATCATGAAACAAACGCCGATCACATTGAACATGGTGTGGGCCCGGGCGGCCCTGTGAGAATTGATGTTATCCGACCCGATGGTGGCGAGCTCCGCCGTAATCGTCGTGCCGATATTTTCGCCCAGCACCAGGGCCATGGAGGTGGGGAAATCGATCAATCCCTGGGTGGCCAAGGCCATGGTCAATCCAACGGTCGCGGAGGAAGATTGAACCAGCATGGTCAGACCCGTTCCCGTGGCCACACAAAAGAGAATCCCTTTGAAGGAATGGGGATTGAACCGGGTGAAAAAATCGATGAAGGAAGGGTCTCCTTTTATCGGAGAAAGGCCCTCGGTCATCACGTTCATGCCATAAAAAAGAAGTCCGAAGCCTAAAAGCACCTCACCCAGATAACGTTTTTTCTTGGAGGTGGAGAAATATTTCATGACAACACCGATGGAGATGGCGGGAAGGGCGAGGGAGGTCAATTTGAAGGCGATGAGCTGGGCGGTGGCGGTGGTGCCGATATTGGCTCCCAGAATCATCCCGACGGCCTGCTGCAAGGTCATCATTCCTGCGCCCACAAAACTGATGAGCATGACGGTTGTGGCGGATGATGATTGAATAATTGCGGTTACCGCCGTTCCCGTCAAACAACCGATCACACGGTTCGACGAAACGGCGCTCAGAATCTTTCTGATTCTGTCTCCGGTGGTCATCTGAAGCCCATCGGTCATCATTTTCATGCCGAGAATAAAAAGCCCCAATCCTCCCAGTGTCTGAATAATCACGTTTGAAATACTCACTCGTGGTTTCTCCTGTGGTTATCGATTTTGAATGCCGATCCTTCAAACGAAAGGTTCTCCGCGTGTCGAACGATTTCTTACCATCATAATATCCCACCGTAACCCCATGGCGGCTATCACATGCCTGGCAGCCGGAATCTCAGCGTGATCTCTCCGCTCTTCCGGTCGATGGAGAGCATCTTTTCATGGGTCTCGCTTTTTAGAAGGGGTTTGCCCGTGGCCATTTCAAGAAGGCCGCCGATAAAGGCCATTCCCGAATTGAGGACCGTTTCGATCTTTTCCGCCGATTGCCCCTCAAAAAAATTGCCTCCGGCATCGGCCTCCGCCGCTCCTTTTCCCAGCGCCATCGCCCCTTCGCTCCCATGCGCTTCGAGATCGTCAAAACCGCTCTCTTCCGAGGCGAAATCGATGGCGCTCGACCCTTGGCCGTCATCGCCTGTGTGTTCCCCATCGTCATTCTCTTGTTCCATGGCCAAGACCGATGGATTGAGATAGTGGGGCGTATCCGCGGGAATCTCCTCCGATACGGTTTCAGACCGGGGAGCCACGGTGGACTCTTCTCCCATCATATCCCTAAGGCGATTCAATAAACTCGCCCGTTTCTCATTGGAAAAATCAACACTGTCGGCCCCATCTTCAAAGACCCCTTTAAAGAGGTCGAGTTTCATCTCTATTCCCGAGAGAATACTCTCTTCAATGCTTCTCTTGGCGATCAGGTTGATCACATTGATGGAGCGGCTCTTCTGACCGATCCGGAAGACCCGCCCGGTGCGTTGGCTCAGCTTGGCCGGATTCCAGGGAAGCTCGAAATTGATCACACAATCGGCGGCCTGAAGGTTCAGACCGGTGCCGCCCGCGTCCGTTGATAGAAACACTTTACACTCGGGATTGTTCGTGAATTCGTCGATGAGTCTCTGGCGTTTTTCAACCGGAATCTTTCCAGAAAGCTCCACAAAGGGAATCTGAGCCTTGGAGAGGCTCTTGGCGATTAAAAAGGTCATGCCGGTCCATTCGCTGAACACCACCACTTTCCGGTTGTTCTCAATAACCAGGTCCCGGATGATCGCCTCGAACTCGGTGAGCTTGGGAGAGAGATGGGTTTTCTTATCCACCAGATAGGTGGAGTCGCACACCATTCTCATTTTCAAAAGCAGCATCTGAATCCGCTGAAGATCCATGGGGGTCAAAAATTTTTTCGCGATCAGAGGGATCAGGGAGGCCTTGAACCCGGCATGGATCTTTTCCTGTTTGTCGGTTAGATCGATGAAATAGTTGTTGGTGACCATCTCCGGAAGATCGTCTAAGACCTCCTCCTTCTTGCGCCGGATCACGAGATGTTTCAATTTATCCTTTAATTCCGACAGATTCGTGTAACCCGCTATTTTCCCCTTGGGCTTACGAAGCATGCGGTAGTGTTTTCCCGCAAAGTCCCACAAAGGAGAAAGAAGGCCAGAATCGAGAAACTGAACGATTGAGTAAACATCCTCAAGCTTGTTTTCAAGGGGAGTGCCCGTAAGGACGATGGCGTGCTCCCGTGGAAGGGTTTTGACTGCGTCCGCGGTCTTGGTATTAAAATTTTTGATCCGCTGGGCCTCGTCCAGAATGATGATATCGGGCTTCATCTCCGCGATGATCGTGATGTCCCTCAGCACAGCCTCGTAATTGGTGATCATGAAATAGTGGGGGCTCTCCCGGTAGATACGCCGTCTGGCCTCCTGGTTCCCGGAGATAATGAGCGGCGTTTCATCGGTGAACTTCCGGATTTCCCGATGCCACTGCTCTTTTAAGGAGGCAAGCGTCACAATTAATGTCTTCCTGAATCCAAACACCTCTTTTTTCAATAAGCCCAGGGCGATGGCCTGAAGGGTTTTTCCAAGCCCCATTTCATCGCCGATCAGCACCGCCCGTTTGAAAAGGCCAAAATCAACCCCCTCTTTCTGATAGGGATAAAGGGAGGTTTTGATCACCGAATAGTCCGGACGATAGCCCGTTTGAATCTCCTGGAGCTGCCGGTCGTGGAGAAACCGGTCGAGCTGCTTCAAAACATGGGGATCGATTCTCACGTTTTTCCGCTCCTGGGAAAGGGGGAGCAGGGGCAGAAACCCATGAAGATCATCGGGCATATAGCGCCCGCTCTGGTCAAACACGCTGGAAAGGCGCTCTAATAGGAATTCGTCTTTCAGGACTTCTGGATCGAGAAATAGCCTGGGACCGTTTGTGACCGAATCCCAGAAAATATCCGCAAAGGGAAACCGTTCTTTCCCAATCTGCTTGGAAAAGTGTTTCATGGTTGAAAAATGGGTTTTAAGAAAGAGGATATGTTTGCATGTTCCAAGACGGTTCGATAAAAAATCAGGACAGTTGCAGTGTCCCTCCCCTTTTTCCGGATCATGCATCATCACCGTGTAGCTCTTGCCCGAAGCGGTTACAACCAGATGTTCGTCCTTGAACATATCTCCCTGGACCACCTGAAAGGTTTCCGTTCGGGCCCGCTTGTGCCGGTCTTCCAGGGCTTGAGCCCTGATCTCTTCCGGGCTCAGATAATGGGAAGGGTCCATTTCCGGATCTTTTTGAACGACAGCCTCCTTTTCCTGATGAAAGGGGGTGTCAAGAATAGATAACAGGGCGCCCACGATGTGCTTGCACCCCTCGCCCGGATAGGGGCATGTGCACTCCCAGGGATTTTTCTCGTCGGAAAGATCCACCGCGATCTCATATTCACCATAGTTACCGTCATACTTGAACCGGAACAGATCATTCTTATTTGTTTCAACCAGGAGGAGGGAGTCGTTCCCGTAAATCTCCTCCCCCCTTCGAAATATCACGCCTGAATCGGCTATATCATCCCGAATTGCCTCGTAAGAGAGACGAATCATCAAGCACCTCTTTTTTGCCATTGACGTTGCCGTTATCAATAGGCCCAAAGGAACGGACCCGAATCTCTATAAAAATAAAATCCGGGTAACGCAAGACAAAATGTAACTATTCAGCACGACCTTGCTTTACCGTGAAAAAAAAGCCCTTTTGTGAGTGACATTCGCTTTTTTTCGGACGAGAGTTTCGAAGGCTTTTTGCGCTAAAACTGGCGAACTGTTTGAGACCCTTGGGCCTTTGTTTTCGCCAATTCAGCAAAAAGCTAAGAAGCTCCCGAAAAAAAGCGCCGAACGAACAAAACGGGCTTTTTGATATCTTGATGAATAGGTGCTGAATACTTGATGTTCAAGCGAATAGTTACCTATTTTTTATCCTTATCCTTATCATGACCATTGCCGTGGCCATCATCATCATCATCATCATCATCATCATCATCATCATTATTATTATTATTATTATTATTATCGCCGCCGTCATCGCCACTTTCGTTGTCATCCAAATCGCAGTCATGGCAATCATCAGGATCATCTCCGCACACGCCCAGGATATCTCCCCGGTTCAGAAAAATATCAAGGACATACTCAAAAATCCAGAGATCTCTTCCCTTATGACATACCTGCACCTTGTTACCGGTATCGCCACTCTCTTCTGAATCATCCCCGGCGGATTCGCCTGAGCATTCACCTTCCACATCTCCATGGGCCAAATGGGCCTTCAAGGCGGAGATGGAAATATGTATCGTTCTTCCTTTGTGACAGACGCTGACCTTTTCGTTGCCACATTCATCACCCTCCTCTCCATCCTCTTCGTCTGCAACGTTTGAAAAAAGAATATCAAAATCGACCACCTCGCCAGCGGTGATCGCAAGGGCGTTGCCCGTTTCAAGGGTCATGGGGATGCCATCCACCATAAAGAGGGCCACCAGGGAATAGGTTCCTTCCGGAAGATCGAAGGCGTATTGACCGCCGTTCGCCACATTGGCG
>JAGVHJ010000192.1 GCA_020056645.1 Desulfobacterales bacterium | reverse complement strand
GCCATCCTCGCGGATTTAAAGATCGCTGATTCCCATTATCATCTGGAGGAGTACGAGGAGGCGATCGCCGCCTATGGTGATTTTGAAAATCTCCATCCCAGAAACGAGGCGGTGCCAGAGGTGATTTTCAAGACCGGGCTCTGCTATTTTGACCGTATGGACACCATCGACCGGGATCAGACCAACACCCTCAAGGCGATCAGCGCGTTCGAACGGATCATCCGGCAGTATCCCGACCATGAGTTGGCTGGAAAGAGCCGGGAGAATATCCGGGAGTGTCAGGAAATGATCGCGAGCCACGAGCTCTATGTGGGGAAGTTCTACTTCAAATCCCGGCATTACAAGGCCGCAAAGGCCCGGTTCGCAGAGGTGACCGCCTCCTATCCAGATACCCGCGCCTATGGAGAGGCTGTGCGCTATCTTGAAAAATGCGAAAAGACGCCACCGGAGGAAGAGGCCCCTCCGGCAATTAATCGGCCAGAGTGAAATAAATCGCTTTACACCCGGTTGTTTTTGGTATAATAGCCCATAGCTGTTTATTGATTCAGACTAATAAATACCGAGAGGTTTTCAGAAAAAAAGGAGTAAGATTATGGCCAGGAAGTGTGGAATCTGTGGAAAAAAAGCAATGGTTGGAAGTCATGTGAGCCATGCCCATAATGTCACCAAACGTCTTTTCAAACCCAATCTTCAGAGTGTAAAAATGGTTTACAACGGGAAAGTTCAGAAAATGAACGTCTGCACATCCTGCATCAAATCCGGTTTGGTGGTCAAGGCCCCGTAACCGCAGTTCCTTTTGGACGACACACGGTTTTAAATCATGGGCCGATTGATTCGGTTGGGATAGAGGGCGAACATACCGTTCGCCCTTATTGTTATTGGCGGTCCACCCGTTTTACCGACTGCACGAGTTTAATCTTCTTTAAAGATGAAATGACTTGGTGAAGCTGGTCCTTGTCCGATACGGCGATGGTGAATTTTGCATCCGCGATCCCGTTGTCCAGACTCTTTGTGTTGGCATGGAGAATGTTTGCGCCGCATTTACTGATGGTGGCGGTGATATCGGCAAGCAGTCCAAACCGGTCATGGGCGTGGACGGCGATTCTCACCGGGAAGGTCTCTCCCTCCTCCTTGCTCCATTCCACATCAATTTGCCGGTCCGGGTTCATTTTCAATGCATGGATGCAATTGATCCGGTGAACGGTAATCCCTCTTCCCTGGGTGATATAACCGGTGACGGGATCTCCAGGAACGGGTTGGCAGCACTTGCCGAATTTGACCAGGATATCCTCAATGCCTTTTACGACAATCCCCTCGGTTGATTTGGCTTTTTTGGGCCTTCGGATCAGTTTGGTGAGAAGGGAGGGCTTTTCCGGCTCGGTTTTCGGATCGAACTTCTTAATAACCTGAAGGGCGGAGATTTTTCCATATCCCACATTGGCGATCAGGTCTTCGATTGTTTTAAACCCAAACGACTCAACGATGCTGAACGCCTGCTCTGATTTCATCAGCTGATTGAAATTGAGCTTATATTTTCTAAAGGCTTTCTCGCATATTTCTTTTCCAAGGGAGACGCTACGTTCTTTTTCCTGGGTTTTGATCCACTGCCTGATCCGTGACCGGGCCTTGACCGATTTTGCGAAATTGAGCCAATCTTTGCTGGGCGTATGCCCCTTGGTGGTGATGATTTCAACCGTATCGCCATTTTTGAGGATATAGGAGAGAGGCACCATGCGGCCATTCACCCGAGCCCCGGTGCACTCATTGCCGATCTCGGAATGGATCAGATAGGCGAAATCCACTGGCGTCGCGCCCCTGGGAAGGGCTTTTGTCTGCCCCTTTGGGGAAAATACATAGACCTCATCCGGAAACAGGTCGATCCGGACATTTTCAAGAAACTCATCCGGATCTTTGACATTTTTCTGATTCTCCACGAGATTCTGAATCCAGGCGTAGGCCTTGTTAACCTTCTCATCGACCACCTTCCCTTCTTTGTAGCTCCAGTGGGCCGCTATGCCCGATTTGGCGACCTGATCCATCTCTTGGGTCCGGATCTGAATTTCGATTCGTTCCCCTTTAGGGCCGATCACGGTGGTGTGAAGGGACTGATACATGTTGGGCTTGGGTACGCCAATGTAATCTTTGAATTTTTTTGCAATGGGCTGCCACAGGGAATGGATGTGGCCCAGGGCCTCGTAACACTGGGAAACCGTGTCCAGAATAATCCTGAAGGCCATGATGTCGTAAACCTCTTCATATTCAAGATCCTGGGTCACCATTTTGTTGTAGATGCTGTAATATTGCTTATAACGGCCAAGGACATGGCACTTCAGGCCAACACTTTCCATTTTTTTCTTGATGAGCTGCTTCACCTCTTCGACAAACCCTTCCCGTCCCTCCCTGCTCTTATCGACCAGGGTCCTTATTTTTTCAAATTCGTCAGGCAGGATGTACTTGAAGGCAATATTTTCCAGCTCGTTCTTTATCCAGTATATGCCGAGTCTGGCGGCCAGGGGCGCATAAATGTCAAAGGTATCCTGGGCGATCTTGATCTGCTTTTCCCGTTTTTGGTGATACTGGAGGGTCCGCATGTTGTGGATGCGGTCGGCAAGCTTGATCAAGATCACGCGGATATCGTCGGCCATGGCGAGAATCATTTTACGGATGCTTTCCGCTTCCCTGGCCTGGGCCGTATGAAAGGTGAGTTTGCTTAATTTGGTGACGCCGTTTACGATGTGGCAAACGCCGGGGCCGAAGCTCTCCTTTATCTCTTCTTCGGTGGAGTGGGTATCTTCGATGACGTCGTGCAGGAGGCCTGCGGCGACACTTTCAACATCCAGCTTCATGTCCGCGAGAATATAGGCGACCTCCAGGGGGTGGGAGAGATAGGGCTCTCCCGAAAGCCTGACCTGCCCATCGTGAACCCTCGCGGAAAAGATATATGCCCGTTCCACAATGTCCAGGTCGGCGTCTGGGTTGACGTCGATGAGTCGTTCAAGAATGTCGTTGATTCGGATCATGGGGTGGTCCGTTCCGCCTGATTATCAGTATGATTTCGCGAACACGACCCTGTGGCCGCTCGGGTTTCCGCATATCACGCATTTCCCCGCCTCTTTGACGGCGTCCAGAGGAATGCACCGGATGGTGACGCTCAGATCATTTTTGATTTTCTCCTCGCACTCCAGGTCGCCGCACCAGTGAGAAAGGGCGAATCCTCCGTGAATTTCGGGTTTGTCGGGATTTTTCGGCGTGAAATAATCGTAGAAGGCCGCTTTATCGTTCATGGGCTGGGTATGCTGGTTCCGGTGTGTGAGGGCCCGGTCATACAGGGTCCGATGAATCTCGTCCAGAAGCTCGGGAACCATTTTCAAGAAAGCGTCTCGTTTAAGGGAGACCTTCTCCCGGTGGGGCTTGTCCCGTCTCCCCACGCAAACGGCGTTTTCAGCGAGATCCCTGGGGCCGATTTCGACCCGGAGAGGGATTCCTTTTTTGATCCACTCCCATCCTCTTCCGCCAATGTCCCGGTTATCGATTTCCACTCCGATTTTCCGGCCATGATAGGTTATCTGTCTCAATTCCCTGGCCAGATTTTCCGTGAATTCGGAAATTTTCGAGGCCTGATCCGCTTTTTTTAGGATCGGCATGAGGACAATGTGGCTGGGGGCCAGGCGGGGAGGCATGATGACGCCATCGTCATCCCCATGGGTCATGATGAGGCCTCCGATGAGCCGGGTGGAGACCCCCCAGGAGGTGGTCCATGCATAAGACTCCTGCTCATCGGCGGTCTGGAATTTGATATTGGAGCTCTTGGCGAAGTTTTGACCCAGAAAGTGGGATGTCCCTGCCTGAAGGGCTTTTCTGTCCTGCATCATGGCCTCAATGCAATGGGTCTCCTCCGCGCCTGGAAAACGCTCCGCAGGCGATTTTTTGCCCTTGATGACCGGCAGGGCCAGATACTCTTCGGCGAATTTGGCATAGATATCCAGCATCATTTCGGTCCGCGCGATCGCTTCCTCACGGGTGGCGTGGGCCGTATGCCCTTCCTGCCAAAGGAATTCGCTGGTTCTTAGGAAGATCCGGGTCCGCATCTCCCATCGCACCACATTGGCCCATTGGTTGATGAGCACGGGCAGATCCCGGTAGCTTTGAATCCATTTGGAGAAAGAGTCGCCGATGATGGTCTCCGAGGTAGGACGGACAATGAGGGGCTCGGCCAGTTCACCTGCCGGTACAAGGCCCCCGTTCAGACCTTTTTCGAGTTTGTGGTGGGTGACCACCGCGCACTCTTTGGCGAATCCTTCCACATGTTCCGCCTCCTTTTCCAGAAAACTTAAAGGAATGAAGAGGGGAAAATAGGCGT
>JAGVHJ010000087.1 GCA_020056645.1 Desulfobacterales bacterium | reverse complement strand
GGACAATCCAGCTCTGGCGAACGCGGATATCATGAGGGCGTTCCAGGAGGTGAGGATCTTTTCATCCCGGAGGGGCTTGCTCCGTTTTTCCCGTTCTTGGTAGAGGAGGGGAATCGATTCTTGGAGCGCCCGCGCCAGCCCATCTTCAGTCATATGGAGTGCGGCCGCCGTTTTCTCAATGGAGCGAGGGGTGTGAAGAATGTATCGCCCATCGAAGGTGGGGGGACCCTCCATGGCGAAAAAGGCTTGAACGATCCGGCGCTTCTCTTTTCCCAGAATCGCCTCCACCTCTTCCGGAACCCAGGTGAAGAAATAGCCCTCCTCCCGGCTGCCCCAGGGGGCTTGAGAGTCCGCGTCGGTCGCCGCGTAAAAGCCTCCGGAAGGCGCCCTCATCTCCTTGAGAACATAGTCCAGAATAGAACGGGTAATCTGCTCAAAGCGGATCTCCCCGGTCATCTGGAACGCCTCTGTGTAGGCGCGGGCGATGAGTGCGTTATCGTAGAGCATTTTTTCAAAGTGGGGAACGAGCCATTTTTCGTCTGTGGCGTACCGGTGGAACCCACCGCCCACATGATCGTTGATGCCGCCATCCGCCATTTTATTCAGGGTGTGGAGGGCCATATGTCGCGCCTCTTGATCGTCAAGCCGCGATGCGCGCCGTAAAAGAAGAGGGATGGGAAGGGAGCTTGGAAATTTTATCCGGCCCTTGATGCCGCCATATTCCGGATCAAAATGCTCCTTGAAGAAGGAGATGGCCTCTTGGATCCGGTTATCTTCGGGGATGCGGGTTCCCGACACCGGGGCCTCGATGCGCTTGATGGCCGATAAAATGGCTTTTCCCGATTCGGCCACCTTCTCTTTTTTTTGATGAAACGCCTCGGAAATGGCTTTCAGAAGGGTCAGAAATCCGGTTAAAACGCCCCGGTCTCCATCCCTGGGCGGATAGTAGGTTCCTCCGTAAAAGGGAATCCGATCCGGAGTCAGGAACACGTTTAAGGGCCACCCGCCACCGCCGGTCATTGCCTGGAGCGCGTTCATGTAAACTTGATCCACATCGGGCCGCTCTTCCCGGTCCACCTTGATGGCGATGAAGTTTTCGTTCAGGCAACGGGCGATCTCCTCATCTTCGAAGGACTCCTCTTCCATGACATGACACCAGTGACAGGTGGCGTATCCCACACTCAATAGAACAGGACGATGGAGCCTTTGCGCTTCGTCGAACGCTTCATCCCCCCAAGGATGCCAGTTCACCGGATTGTGGGCATGTTGAAGAAGATAGGGACTCGACTGAAGGAAAAGGCGGTTGGTGTATCGGGGCTGACCTGCCTCGTCAAGGTGACGGGTCCTGGGCGTATAGCTCTCCCCCCGTTTTTGTTTGATATGGTGAAACTCCCGGAGAAGATCATCGGACAACTGGACCTCTCCCGGAAGAACGATGGGGGATTTGGTGAATAACGCTTCTTTTTTTTGTGTCACATCGGTCATGGCGGCTCTCCTCTTTTTTTATGGTTCCGGTCCCATGTAAACCCGTTTATGGAGAGAAGGCCTGCACTATCTGTACCATGAAGCCTTGGGAGCCCTGAATCGTAAGAAAAACTCTTGAAAAATGGCGGGTTTTCTGATCAGGTTGCTCGGTGATTCGGGAATGAAACGACCTGATCCACATGAGACACAAGTGTTTTAGAGGAGCGATGGCTGATGATTGAAAAAAAGATCGATGAAATGGGGTTTATCGTGGGCGCATGGCCTTTCAGTTTGGACCGGCCAACCCTTGTTTTTATAAGCGGCGCAGGGGCCAACGCCATTTTCTGGAAGGATCAGGTGGCTGCTCTCTCCGATGTGGCGAACACCATGGCCGTCGATCTTCCCGGCCATGGCGCAAGCGGCGGAAAGGCGGCGATGACGCTTTACGAATACGCCAGCGCCGTCAACCGGCTGATTGAAACCATCGACGCCCCTTTGCCTGTTCCCTGCGGGGTCAGCATGGGGGGCGGCGTGGTCCTGGAGCTTCTCATTGGAATGAAAAAGCGTTTCGCGGCGGGGATCGTTATCAATTCCGCCGCGAAACTTCCCTTTTTCCCCATCATCCTGGAGATTCTCCGGAAGAACAAAAGCCGCCGGATCGATTATCACCGGCTCTTTTCCGAGCTTGCGATTTCAACAAAATCGGATCTGGAAAAGATGCGGGTCTTGATCGATGGCTCCGCAACGCTGAACCCCCAGGTCTCCATCTGCGATATTTCCGCATGCAACGGTTTTGACGTTACCGGAGCCCTCCATGAAATCAGGGGCCCCGTTCTCGTGATCGTCGGATCGGACGATGTGATCATCCCTCCTTCAAATGGTCATGATCTGACCGAGAAGATCTCCCGCTCCCAATTGGTTCAAATCGCCGATGCCGGGCACCTCGCGCCCATCGAAAAACCGGCTGAAATCAACAGGGCCATCCGCCGGTTTTTGAGCGACCATGGATTATCGCCCGCGACGCACCCCTTTTGTTCATAGGAGCGGAACCGTTATACTC
>JAGVHJ010000088.1 GCA_020056645.1 Desulfobacterales bacterium | reverse complement strand
TCATGGAGAAAAAGAAGCCTCCCTGACGCCCCTTTTTTTTATAAACGGTGACGCGCCCCTTTTCACACGGCCAGGATCATCATCAAAAAGGGAACTATTTTTTCATTCACTTGTTATTTGATTTGATTTCAGAAGAAAAGCGCACTATTTACAAAATTATTTTAGCCGAAATTTCTTAAGGATTAGGGTTTATCCTGAAAAGGGGTTTCGGAGATGGGTAACATTTATTAAAAAAAGGAGAGAGGAAATGAAAAAAAAAATTATTCACCTGGATCGCGGCAGGGGTGTTGATCATCGGTATGGTCGGCGGGGCGAATGCGACTCCGGTTAAGTGGAACTCGGGGACGGGGGCAAACAGCCACTGGTATGATGTCGTCACCTGCACGAATTCCATTACCTGGGATAATGCCCGCCTGGCAGCCGCGTCAACCGGTTGGCACCTGGTGACGATCACGAGCGCCGAAGAAGATCGTTTCGTGGCAGGTCTATTATCCACTCAGATGACAACCCTTGCTGAAAACTACTGGCTGGGAGGCTATCAACCGTCAGGTTCAAGTGAACCCTTGGGCGGCTGGAGCTGGGTCACCGGAGAAGCATGGAGCTATGCACATTGGTACGCTGGTGAACCCAACAATGGCGCTGGAGGGACGCAGCACTACCTCCATTACTGGCCTGCCGGCACCTGGCAGTGGGATGACATGGAGAACCGAAACACCATGGTAGGATATGTGATGGAACAGAACCCGGTTCCCGAGCCCGCCACCATGGTCCTCTTTGGTTTGGGGGTCATTTGCCTCGCTATGATCAGAGGCAGAGGAAAGAAATAGATGTCATGACTGAGGCCGTTTTGTTATTTCCCCTGAAACAAGAAAGGAGCACCCCATGGACCTGATCAAACTCTTAAATAGCGTTAAAGCCCATCCTGATTTTCACAAGGCGGGCATGGTGTTGTGCCATAACGGCGTTGTTCGCGCGACATCCCGGAACGGAAGAGAGGTCACCGGGCTTAGGATCGCTGTTGATTACGGGAAGCTCGATACGATCCTAAAGGAGCAGCGCGCCACTCCCGGCATCGTGGATATCCGGGTGGAGATCGACGATACGAGGGACCTCTCGGTGGGGGACGATGTGATGTATCTCATCGTCGCGGGGGATGTGAGGGAAAATGTGATATCGACGCTGAAAGAGACCCTTGACCGGATCAAGAGCGTGGTGACCACCAAGACTGAATTTTTCAAGGAATGACTCTCAGGGGGAGATGATGAAAATTGCCCGTTTTCTTTCGGAACAGAACACCGTGCATCTGGGCGTGGCGAACTCCGATGGTTCGTTTGAAATTCTAGAAGAAAAAAGTTTTGGCGACTGGAAAAAAACCGGACGGCAGGCACGGAGCCGAGCGTTTCTGCCGCCGGTTCTCCCATCCGCGATTATCTGCATCGGCCTGAATTACCGGGAGCACGCCAAAGAGACCGGCATGCGCCTTCCCGACTATCCGGTGGTCTTCATGAAAAATCCCGCATGCGTCATTGGGCACAAGGAGTCGATCGTGCTTCCGGAATCGTGCCGAGAGCCGCTCCAGGTCGATTACGAGGTGGAGCTGGCGGTGGTGATCGGAAAAAGCGCGAAGAACGTCCGGAAGGATGATGCGTTGAACTACGTGGCCGGTTACACCATCGCCAATGACGTCTCCGCCCGGACCTGGCAGATGAAGGCCGGCGGGCATCAGTGGGTCAGGGGAAAGAGCTTCGATACCTTCTGCCCCCTGGGACCTTTCATGGTCACGCCGGACGAGCTTTCCGATCCGGACCATTTGGCGCTCAGGTGTTCGCTCAATGGAGAGATCATGCAGCAGGGCGACACCTCGGACATGATTTTTTCCGTTGGGGCGCTCATCGAATACCTCTCCACGGATACGACCCTTCTGCCGGGGACCCTTATCCTCACCGGTACGCCGAGCGGCGTCGGCTTCATGAGAAGCCCTCCTCTTTTCTTGAAACCCGGTGACACCCTGGATCTGACCATCCAAGAGATCGGGACTCTCACAAACCAGGTTATATAAAATCGGCCCTTCCTGTAAGGCCGTCTATGGCGAAACGGATGATAAAGTCGATCACCTCCTCCACGGAGAGGCGTCCCTTGTCCGAGAACCAGATCCGGGTTCGGGTGATCATGGACGCGATGCAGAAGAGCGCCATTTTCACATCCGTTGGTTTGAATAGCCCTGCATCGATTCCTTCCTGAATGGCTCTGGACATGATCCGGTCGTACTCGTCCCGCAACGCGACGATTTTTTTCCGGTTCTCCGGGGAGAGGCTTCCCAGTCCCACGTCAAACAACAAAACCGATGTGCGGCGGTGGCTTAATGTGAGCCGGGTGTGCCTCCGGATCAGTTCCGATAGCCTTTTTACGGGGTCATGGATGCCAGAGCGTTCAATGGAGAGGAGCTCCGATATGATTTCGCTCATCTCCTCAAAAAGGATTTCAAAAAGAATCTCCTCCTTGTTTTTAAAAAAATTATAGATATTGGCGGGCCTGAAGCCGCAGGCGCTGGCTATATCCTTCATACTGGTGTCGGAATAGCCTTTTTGCCAGAACAGCACGCTTGATTCCGAAAGGATCAACTCCCTGCTGGCGTTTTTTTTTGAAATAAATGGCATGGGCGATGGGTTCCTATGAGGG
>JAGVHJ010000056.1 GCA_020056645.1 Desulfobacterales bacterium | reverse complement strand
TTGAAACCGATGGGGTTGCTTGCAAACTTTTTTACGCCGGCGACAGATCAACCCCGATATGAGCTGAAAATCGCCGCCTGACTTTTGACGAGGTCATCAAATTTAGCGTTTTGCGGGGGGTGGATCAAGGAATGTTCATGACAAGCTTTAGTCCTTGATAAACCTCAGCCATCCTTTTTTCTGAAAGGGCTCCGATATTTTCCTTGATACTTTTTTTGTCGACCGATTTTATCTGAGAGACATTGATTACACAACGTCTGGGCATATTTGCTTCCCCTTTTTGCAGTACAATGTTTCCCGGCAACTCACCAAATTTTAGCATCGACGTGATGGCGAGCATAATAACGGTGTTGATATTGCTGTCATTCAAGGCATCATTCTGGATGACAAGGCCGGGCCGCCTGCCCATCGGTTCAGACCCTTTTCCGTGCGAAAAATCAACCCAGTAAATCGAACCGCTTCGGATTACCATTCCTGCCCTTCCCGGCTTCCCGCCCCATCCAGCCACATGGCGGTTTTGATCTGCTCATCACAAACGGCGCTGTCCGAAAAGACTTTGTCATATTGATCCTTTAATTGACGATTTCTTTCCTCCTGCAACTTTTCGCGAAGCAACAGGGATATGAATTTGCTCCTGGAAATGCTGCGCTGTTCGGTTGTTTTATCGATGATATCCAGGAGGTCGGACGGAACGGTAATCGCTATTTTTTGAGTATTCATTATTTATACTCCGTTATGGTATGATAATATCGCGTACCACAACTGCGCGGCGGGTGTCAAGCGCAAGTTTTGGGGGTCAGGTCTTTAAATTTAGCGTTTTGCGGGGGTGGATTTAAATGTTTTCCAGAAACTGAAAGTATTGATCTCTTGTCATCCCGATGACCTTCATATTGTTTTTGATGATAAAGGCAGGGACTTCCTGATATTTGGGAATCACGACGGGTCGCATCGCGCCGGGATAGGAATAGACAAGGTGATCTCCCTGAGTTCGGACATACCGGCAGCCGGCAGCTTCGAATATCTTGACCTGGACCTGATACGTCGTTGGCCTGATCGCTGACATCAGATACCGACTTCAAGGGGAGAAAAACTGACCAATTCTTTCCTGGCCAACAGGACGTTGTCCTGTTCTTCGTAAAATCCGGCCTCTTGCAGCAATTGGTCAAGAGTTCCCACTTTTTTACATTCTACAAAATTGATCGAGATGACTTCCTTCAAGTTATTTTTCGCATCTTCAATAGATTTACCGCATGAGGCCATGTCAAGCTCCGGGCAATAGGCCACATACATGCCGCCCTCTTTCCAGATTTCTTCGGTTACTTTTATTTTCATGTTACGAGTCCTCCATCATTTTGGGGGGTCTTTAAATTTAGCGTTTAGCTGGGGCGGAGACGCGGAGCCATACTTCTATTTATCAGGGGTCTGCTTGCGGATTTGCTCGCCCAGCAGTTGCTGGAGGCTGGCGACGGATTTGCTGTTCGAGGCGCCCTCCACCGTCTTGACGGCGATATCCTGGACCTTCTGATAGGCCGCCTCTAATTGCTTGGTCAGGGCGGTGAGTCGCTCGGACTGTTCCTTCGTCGTCTTTTCCAGCGATTCGACGCGGGCCTTGAAGACGTTGCGCTCGCCTTCGGCCTCTTTTTTCAGGAGCTCTTCCCGGCTCTTCGCCTCCATGAGCAGGCGCTCGGAGGTTTCCTTGACCGCCCGGGCTACGGAAGTTTCCAACTCCTTAGGGTGCTGGGCGGCCTGTTTCCGCAGGTCGCTGAGTTCCGCTTCTTTTGCGGCGATGGCGGCCTCCCGCGCGCTCAGCTCCTGCTCCATCTGTTCCTTCTTGTCCTTGAGTTCCTTCTCCAGTTTCGCCTTCTCGTAGGTGAACCGGTCGGCGGCAGTTTGCTGCTCGCGCTTGAAGGCGTAGTCGAACTCCTCCTTCTCGCGGGTCTGCCTCTTCTTCTCGGCTGTGTCGCGCTCCTTGACGGCGGCGTCATGCTCTTCCTGCTCTTTTTCCGACGCGGCGCGGGTGGCCTCGATATCCTGCCGGAGGGATCCCTTTTTCTCTTCCATCTCGGCGATGAACTCCTGACGTTTCTGATTCTGCGCCTCGATGAGGGCCGCCAGGCTCATGGCCGATTTTTCGATCTCGTAGAGTTCCGCAAGCTCTTTTTCCTTGGCGCTGATCGCGTTGCGAATGGCTACGAAGCGGCTCACCTCGCCTTCCAACTGGTCGGAAATCCCGGTCAGGATCTTGCCGATCTCCAGTTTCAGCGCGGCGATCTCTTTGCCAACCCCTTCCGTTGTCAGGGATTCGGCCACCTGAACCGCCTCCCGGTTCTTCTTCTCCTCGATCTTCTTTTCCGGCTTCAGTTCCCCTTCCTGCCGGGCTTCCAGCTCCTTCAGGAGGGTGTTGTAGGCATGAAGCATCTCCTGTTTGGTACTGGTCAACGTCAGCTTCCTGGGCTCTTTCTTCCCTTCCATAGGTTCGTCCTTTCTTTTTATTTTGGGGGTCAGGTCTTTAAATTTAGCGTTTAGCGCGGGGGGGGGAGACGCGGAGCCATACTGCTATCATGCTTTCTTGT
>JAGVHJ010000174.1 GCA_020056645.1 Desulfobacterales bacterium | reverse complement strand
GTCATGAAAGAGAACAACTATGGACGGATCCTCTTCACCTCCTCCACCTCAGGACTCTTCGGCAATTTCGGCCAGACCAACTACGGCGCGGCCAAACTGGGGGTGATCGGCATCATGAACACCCTCAAGCTTGAGATGGCCAAATACAACGTCAAGGTCAACGCCATCGCCCCCACGGCCTATTCGCGCATGACCGAAGATATCTTCACGGAGGATATGGGGAAAAAATTACAACCCAAATTCAACGTTCCCCTGGTTCTCTATCTCTCTTCCGAGGAGAACAATGAAACCGGAAGAACCTATGTGATGGGAGCGGGCTGGTATGGCCGGACCGCGATTGTCTGCGCGGAAGGGGCCTGCATAGGCGACACCGAGCGGGATATAGCGGTGGAAGAGATCCGGGACAATTTTAAAAAAATAGACGATCTCACAAACGCCGAACCGGCCAACAGCGGGGCCGATGTGTTTAAATACATGGGGCCGCTTCTTTCTTGATACTTAAACGGAAAACAGAAACGATGACATACGAGAAGATGCAGCAACTGCTCATGACGGAATTGAGACTCTACCACTATCCGGTGGCTGTCAAATTTTTTTATGAAACATCCCAGGCAACGGATTTCAAAAACCGCGCCGAGTGCTACCACTCCCCCATGAAGCCCATTACCTATTGCCAATGGGAGATCGCCGCCCGGATGAAGGGCCAGATCCTCTATGGCGAGAAAAAAGAGTTGGGATGCAGCAACGCCCTGTGCAGTTTTGGCTGGAAAGAGGTGGACCAAAAGGAGATCGACTCCCACCTCAAATACACAAGGAGCCGTGAGCAGGCCGAGCGGTTTGTGAAAACCAAGGCCCGGATGCCAGAAGGCCTGATCGGCGTCGCCGTAGCCCCCCTTGCCAAGGCCGAGCTCTTTTCAGGGCCCGATGTGGTTCATTTTTATTGCGATGTGATGCAGGCCTATCATCTTTCGGTCGACTACATGGCCGCCACCGGCACCCATCCTTTACAGAGCAACATCACCATGAATTCAGCGGCCTGCGGCGGAACCGTCTGGAGCTATCTGACCCGTCAATTCAACATGGTTCCCATGTGTTCGGGAAGCTACAACGCCGGAAAAACAGAGCGGGGCGAAATCAACGTCATGATTCCCGGCTCCCAGATAGAGGCGGTGTGTCAACGTCTGAAAGAAAGGATCGACGAGACAGGCGCAAGCGCCATCACCCGGCCCGGCGACCCCTTCCCCGGATCGGACATCTGTAAAAACTGCCCGCTCATCGTTTTTAAAAAGGAGGAGCGACCATCGGTCGAAAGGGGGCAAACCGGTATCGGAAAGGCCGAATAGGGGCTATCCGCCCTTTCTAATTATCATTTCTCGTTTCCTCGTTACGAGGCTCTGCCTCGTAACGCATGGCATGGGGCTCCGGCCCCACCAGCCCCGACGGCGGAGCCGTCACATATTGGGTTGCGAGGCAGAGCCTCGTAACCAGGAGCACCACCCACCCCTCTCCCGGCATGAGGATGGCGTTTAAAGGAAACCTATCCGGGCATGGATTGGACCCCATGACGTGGCAAAACATAAGGCATCGATGGACACTCTCATCGTTCACCGTTTCGCCCAGCGTATCCAGATTGATTAAACCCAAGGCCAGCGAGCCTTCCGTTTTAAGAAGCTGGTTTCTTAAAACTTGAAGATCGAGTAAAAATCAGTGGAATCGCATGTAGAATAGGGCTTGGTGAGTGATTTAAGTCATAACTTGAATTGATTATGAACTCCGGCGGCCCGCTTTTAAAAAGTGGGGCAAATCGGTTTTCAGAGGGTGGTTATGGAATCTTTATTTGGATATGTTTGGCAACCTTT
Organism: Desulfobacterales bacterium; assembly: GCA_020056645.1. Classification (GTDB taxonomy): domain Bacteria; phylum Desulfobacterota; class Desulfobacteria; order Desulfobacterales; family JAHIVH01; genus JAHIVH01. The sequence continues at coordinate 7,660 of JAGVHJ010000174.1, read as the reverse complement.
TCAAAAGGTTGGCCCCCGGCAGGGCCGAAGGAGGCGCGTCCCAAATGCGATTACCATGGAGTAAAAATGATACGCTGGCTTAAAGGTTGGAAAGGTGGTATGATGCCCAGCCATGATTGGATGTGAAAAAAAACTGAAGGGCGTGGTTATCTGCGGGCCGACCGGCGTTGGAAAAACGGCGGTCGCCATCGCCTTGTCACGCTTTTTCAACGGAGAGATCATCAATGCCGACTCCATGCAGATCTACCGCTATCTGGATATCGGATCGGCCAAGCCCACGCCAGACGAGCAGAAAGCGGTCAGGCACCACCTGATTGATATCGTCGACCCGGATAAACCTTTTGACGCGGCCCGATATTCAACGCTTGCTTCTGACACCATGAAGCGCTTGCATGAAAGGAATGTGATCTCTTTTGTTGCCGGAGGAACCGGCCTCTACATCAAGGCGCTTCTCCACGGCCTCTTCAGAGACAGGCCATGCAATCCTTCAACAATCGCATCTCTCCAGAAAGAAGCGGCGGAGAAGGGAAGCGGCCTCCTCCATGAGAGGCTCAAGGCGGTCGATCCCGTAAGCGCGTCAAAAATCCATCCCAATGACGCCTTCAGAATCATCCGGGCACTGGAGGTGTTCATGGAAACAGGACGCCCCATATCCGCCTTTCATCAAGGCCACGGCTTTGCCGAGGGCCGGATCGAGGCGATCAAAATCGGTCTGACCATGGAGCGGGACAAGCTCTATGAACGGATCGATCGCCGGGTGGACCAGATGATCGACGCTGGAATCGTGGACGAGGTGAAAAAGGTGATCGGTTTGGGCTACTCCACGGACCTCAAGCCCATGAAGTCGATCGGCTATCGGCATGTGACCGAGTATCTGGCAGGCCTTCGCTCCTGGGATGAGACACTCTTGCTCTTTAAGAGAGACAGCCGAAGATACGCCAAGAGACAACTCACCTGGTTCCGGAACGATCCGGAAATCCTCTGGTTTCACCCTTCTGAAATAGAACCCATGAAAAATGTTGTGGATCAATTTATAAAGGCATGTTAATTGCTTATTTTTTGAAAAATGTTTGGTTGTTCACATAACATTGGAAACGGTAAGGAACCTATGAAAAAAAGAGCCCTCCTGATTCTTCTCATCTCCATTTTCCTCTTCCCTTCCTGTGGTGCAAAATACGGGAAAAAACATGAACAGAGATCCAAACGCGATCAAGGTTATGTGCTCTTTGAAAAGGCGGAAATAGAGTTCAACGCCCGCGCCTATGTAACCGCTCGAAGGCTCTACCAAGAGTATTTAAGGGTCTCCCCTTCCGGACAGATGGTCCCGGCCTCCCTCTTTAAAATCGGCGTCATCTTATCTCAAAAGGGAGAAGTCGTGGAAGCGAGAGACTATTTTAACCGGATCATCCAGGAGTTCCCAGATAGTTTTTTCTATGGGGACGCGAAGGTCGAGTATCTTTTCACCTACTACAAGGAGGGACGATACCAGGAGGTCATCGACCAGGCCGAACAGATGAGAGATGGAGTGCCGCCCTCCCACGCGCTCCGGGCGGACCTGATCGTTGGAGACGCCTTCATGGCCCTGAATCGGCCCGCCGAGGCCTTTGCCGCCCACATCCGTCCGGATATCGATTTCCGTTCAAAAGAAGGAAAAACCCTCTCTGAACGGATCCGGCAGGAGCTCGCCCTGCTGAACGACCAGGAGATCGCCCTTGTTTTAAACCGGTACCGGGAGGATGAGCAGGCAGGGACCAGGATCGTCCAACTGGGAAAAGCATTCGCCGATGAAGGAAACTTCGTGGAAACGGTGAAGATACTCACCGGATTCATCGCCTCCTTTCCCGACCATGACGGGGTTCCTGAAGCGTTATCCTTAATTGACACCTCCAATACCATGAGCCGCTCATCCGAGTTTATCGTTGGATGCCTTCTCCCTCTTTCAGGTTCCTATAAGAACTTCGGTGAGAAAGCGCTTAAAGGGATCGAGATGGCCCTCACAAAAATCGATGACCCGAGACTCCGCGATAGAATCAAACTCATCATCAAGGATACCGCATCCGACACCGGAAAGACCAAGAGCCTGGTTCGAGAGCTTCACGAGGAGAAAGCCGTCGCCATTATCGGCCCCATCACCAATCCCGAGGCCGGAGCCCAAGAGGCCCAGGCCCTTAAACTCCCCATGATTGTGCTTTCCCAGAAGGCGGGGCTTACCGATATCGGTGATTATATCTTCAGAAACTTCATCACCCCAGAAATGCAGGTCCAGGCCATCGTGGATTACGCCTTTAACACGCTCTATCTGAGCCGGTTCGCCATTCTGTATCCGGAAGAAAAGTATGGGCAAACCTTTATGAATCTATTCAGGGACCAAGTCGTGAAACAAAATGGAACCATTATCGGCTCGGAATCCTACAAAGCGGCGGCATCCGACTTTTCCGGCCCAATCAGGAGAATCTTAGGCAATGCAGGCGGCCCCGTCGCGACACAGACACCAAACGCCGGAGAGAATATAGAATTCGGTTCCCCCTTTGACGCGATTTTCATTCCCGATGAGCCAAAAACAGTGGCCCTCATCCTGCCACAGCTCGCCTATCACAACATTACAAAGGTGCGGCTGCTTGGAACCAATCTCTGGCACTCGGACGCCATGATCAAGCTCGCAAAAAACGAGATACAGGGAGCGATAGTTCCGGAAGGTTTTTTTGAGAACAGCACCCTTCCCCATGTCCGTTCCTTTGTGGACCGGTTTAAGGCGACCTATGGCGAGACACCCGGTTTCATCGAGGCGATCGTTTATGACACGGCCGCCATTCTTTTCAAGGTCGCCGAATATCCTTCCGCGGGAACCCGGGAGGGCGTCAAACAAGCCCTGCTAAAAATCAACTATGCGGATGGAATCACCGGATCAACCACCTTCAGCCCCAGTGGAGAAGCGGAAAAAGAGATCCACCTCCTCACGATCGACGGCGACCGGTTCGTGGAGGTTGGAAGTAAATTCTAATCAAGGCCGCCTACTTCCCGGCTGGGGGCTTATTGAGAAGCGATCCCTGGCCGGTGGCTTCTAGGACGGTCAGCCATAGTTTCCCATAGGGGGCCACCTGCTTTCGTTTGCCCACGGACAGATCCATGGGAATATGAACATAGTGATTGTTCCAGTGGCCGATGAGCAGTTTTGTTTTTCCGGCCATGCCCGCGTGCACCGCGTCTCTTCCCAGAAAACTACAGAAGACATGATCATTGGCGTTGGCTGGGAGGCTCCGGATCATGTAGCTGGGATCTATATATTTGAGGGAGATCTCCATATTGATCGATTGAAAGTAATGGGTGATCTTATCTCTCAGGAAGATCCCGATGTCATGGAGTTTGACGTTTCCCGAGGCATCGCGTTCGGTGTGCCCTCCCGTGAAAAGATTCTGTCCAGCCCCTTCCGCCACCACGATGACCGCATGCTTCCGGCTTAAGAGACGATCCTTTAGGGAAGCGAGAAGGCCTTCCGGGCCATCCAGGTCGAAATTGACCTCGGGGATCAGGACAAAATTCACATCCTGCTTGGCAAGGGCCGCTGTGGCCGCGAGAAAACCCGAATGGCGGCCCATGAATTTGATGAGCCCGATGCCGTTATGATACCCTTGAGCCTCGTTATGGGCCCCTTCAATGGCTGTGGTGGCCACATCCACCGCCGTATCAAATCCAAAGGATTTGGCCACCAAATAGATGTCGTTGTCGATGGTTTTGGGAACCCCCACCACGGAAATTTTAAGCCCCCTCTGGATGACGGTGTCGGCGATTTTCGACGCGGCCATCTGGGTGCCGTCTCCACCGATCATGAAAAGAATGCCGATGTTCATCCGTTCCAGACAATCCACCACCTTTTCGATATCCTGGGGACCCCGTGAGGAGCCGAGGATCGTTCCTCCCCGCTCGTGAATATTGACGACGTTTCCTGGGTTCATGTCGATCACATCGTGGCCGTATTCGGGAATAAATCCCTGGAGGCCATACTGAATGCCGTAAATATTTCGCACCCCGTAGCGGTAATAGAGCTGAAGGACAATGGATCGGATGATATCGTTCAGGCCTGGGCATAAACCGCCGCATGTCACCAGTGCGCACCGGAGCTTGCTGGGATCGAAATATATCTTTTCCCTGGGACCAGCCAGCTCAAAAGAGACAATATCGGCGTTGGACTTGAGCCGCTCCTTGATGTCAAAGGGGTTGACGCTTAAAAGGACCCGCTCGTTATCCGAAACAAAAAATTTGGAGATGGAGTCATCTCCCATCCGGGTCATTGGAGAGTCGACCGTGGCCTTGCCAAGAGATAAGATCGTTGTATCAAGAGTGTCATGAAGCATCATTCGTCCCTTTCGTTTCAGTGTCCATTGAATTTCAAAGTTCCCTTCCCAAGGATATCGTGCAGGTGCAACACCCCGGAAATCCGTCCTTTTTTATCGACTACCGGTAAAACGGTGATTTGAAATTTTTCCATCAGGTTCAAGGCCTCATAAACGGGCCTCCCGCTTTCGATAGTCCGGGGATTTTTCGTCATGACATCGGTATTGACGCTCCCCTCCATGGGTTTCCCCGAAGCGATAAAGTGCCGGATATCTCCGTCGGTGAGAATACCTGTCAGGATCTGGCTGGGAGTGACGATCAAGGCGACCCCAAGCCTTTTCTGATCCACCACTTGGATGGTCTCTCTCAGGGAGGCTCCTTCAGGAACGGCAGGCACGATCTCTCCAGTCAGCATGATCCGGGAAACGCTCCCCGAAAGCCGCTGCCCCAGATTCCCGCCCGGATGGTTCTTCTTGAAATCCCCGGTTTTAAAATCTTTTTTATGGATCAGCACAACCGCGAGCGCGTCCCCCATGGCGAGAAGGGCGGTGGTGCTGGAGGTGGGGGCGAGCCCCAGGGGACATGCCTCCTTTTCAACGCCCACATCGACCACCACATCGCTCAACCGGGCCAGGGTCGAGCCGGTGTTCCCCGTGAGCGCGATCACCGGACACCCTTTTTTCCGGATCGACGGTATCAGCATATTGAGCTCTTCTGTTTCCCCGCTGTTTGAAAGGGCTAAAAAGACATCCTCCTTTCTCACGATACCGAGATCGCCATGCATGGCCTCGACCGGGTGGAGGAAAATGGCGTTGGTGCCGGTGCTGTTCAAGGTGGCGACGATCTTCCTCCCAACGATACCCGATTTTCCGATCCCGCTGATCACAACGCAACCCTTGGACCGGTAAATCATATCCACCATCCGGCTGAAATTGTCATCGATCCGTTCCGCCAGCCGCAGGATCTCCTCGGCCTCTGTTTTCAATACCTCAACCGCCTGTTCGATGCTCATTTTATTTTCCAATTCTGATCCAATAGCCGCCATTTTAATTGATTCCTTATGATTTTGATGGCCGGGATCATACCCTCCCATCTCTAAAAAAGCAAGAATCCAATTGACATCGGCGGTTTCACCATTTATATATTTGCGATTTGATTTAAATGGTGTACCGTAGGGGCATGAGGTATATAACCATTTGAAATTTTTATTTTATCAATAAGGGAGTATGAAAATGCGCTGCACAACCGTCAGAGAAAATCAAGAGTGTGTCTTTATGAAAAAAGCCGGGTGTTCCTATGAAGGGGGCGCCTGCAAACCCATCGATGAAAAGTGCGAAGGGTGCAACCGCGTGGGCGTCTTGCCTTTAGGGAAATATTGCGCATCCGTTCCGGACCCCGCTTCCAAATGGCTCTTGGGCAACTGCAATCTCGCGACCCATATTGTGGTGGAAGTCGTTGAAACAAAAACAAAGGTTAACCCGTTGAAGGCGTCCAAACGCGGGGCCCGTGGAAAATAACTGACCGCCTACGCATCTAAAAATCAGGGTTGCCATCGCCATTGAATTGATCAGCAGCCTCTATTTCAAGGGAGTATGATAAATAAAGTAATGAATGCCTTGGCCAAAGAACTGAACGAAATCATCGACCAGGGGAATCCCGCCATTCTTGAAATGGTGTCTGACATCGGCAAAAACATTTTTTTCCCCAAAGGGATTTTAAGCCAGAGCGCGGAAGCCAAACAAAAAGCGCACAGGATCAATGCGACCATCGGAATCGCCAAGGAAGAGGGTGAGATCATGGCCATGGCCTCCGTTTCTTCGGCTATTAAAGATATCCCGCTCGCCAGCGCCCTCGGATACGCGCCCTCTTTCGGAATTCCGGAGTTGAGAAAAAAATGGCAGGAGGAGCAGCGCGAAAAGAACCCCTCCCTTGCGGGAAAAGAGACCAGCCTTCCGGTGGTCACCTGCGGCATCACCCACGCCGTGAGCATTACGGCGGATATGTGGATCAATCCCGGCGATGTGGTCATCCTTCCCGACAAGATGTGGGGAAACTACAACATGATCATGGGTGTCCGGAAAGGAGCGGTCGTCAAGACTTACTCCCTCTTCACGGAGGCGGGCGGTTTCAACCTCGACGCCTTTGAAAAAAAACTCAAGGAAGAAGCGGAAACACAGAAAAAGCTCCTGATTCTCTTGAACTTTCCCCAGAATCCAACAGGATATACGGTTACGGAAGCCGAAGGCCGGAAGATCGCGGATATCATCATTCGCCAGGCCGAGAAGGGAACCAACCTGATCGTGATCGCCGACGACGCTTATTTTGGACTCTTTTACGAAGAGAATGTCATGAGGGAATCCATTTTCGCCAAGCTTTCTGGAACCCATGAAAGAATCATGGCTGTCAAGCTCGACGGCGCCACCAAAGAGAACTTTGTATGGGGACTCCGCGTCGGCTTCATCACCTATGGAACCAAAATCAAGGGAGACCAGAGGCCCGTTTACGAGGCCCTGGAGAAGAAAACCGGCGGCGCCATCCGGGGAAACATCTCCAACGCTTCCCAACTGAGCCAGGCGATCGTTTTGAAATCCATGAACGACAAGAACTACCGGGAAGAAAAACAGGCCAAATTCACCCTGTTGAAAAAACGGGCCAACCGGGTGAAAGAGGTGGTCTACGACCCCAAATACGCCTCATACTGGGATGTCTATCCATTCAACTCCGGCTATTTCATGTGCATCCGCCTAAAAGATCTGAACGCCGAAACCGTGAGGCTCCACCTGCTCGATACCTATGGCGTGGGGCTCATCGCCCTGGGTGAAAAAGATCTGCGGGTGGCCTTCTCCTGCATCGAGGAGAGGGACGTTGTCGAGCTGTTCGACACGATCCGTAAAGGAATCGATGACTTAAGGCGCGCCTGATCTATCCATCCTTTTTGACCGATCAATTGACACTCCGCCCCATTATCGTCTGATTTATAACGCAACTATAAATTGGACGATAATGGGGGGAGAGCCATATACGCTATTTTCTCGATTCAAACAGTGTCGCGGCTACGCGCTCCAGCTTGATAATATTTCATTGACCCTCCGGGGGCCAGATTTTAAAAATCTGGACAAATGGGTTTCGATTCTCTTTTATTTTGCAATTATCTTCTCGGATAGCCAGGGGAATCGCATGTAAAATAGGGCTTGGTGAGTGATTTAAGTCATAACTTGAATTGATTATCAATGCGGCGGCCCGCTTTTAAAGAGCGGGGCAAATCGGTTTTCAGAGGGTGTTTATGGAACCTTTATTTTGATATGTTTGGCAACCTTTTCAAAAGGTT
>JAGVHJ010000294.1 GCA_020056645.1 Desulfobacterales bacterium | reverse complement strand
ATGGTGTTTATAGAACCTTTTTTACCATGTTTGGCAACCTTTTCAAAAGGTTGGCTCCCGGCAGGGCCGTCAAGGCGAATCCTACATGCGATTCCCCTGGGTTATATCGGCCAGGTAATTCCAATTCCCATTCAAAGCGCTACCTTTGTTGGCTGCGTCGCCGGCTCCTCGACTATATGGATCTTCTCTGGCGGCGTCATATTTTTTCAAGGTCATAATCATCCGTTCCGAGGCCCAATTGTTTCGCGTATTCGAACTGGTGGGTCCACTCAACGTGGGGATAGATCGCCTTGAATTTATCTTCTCCCGGCCCCTTGTTCGTTTCGAGACAGGTATGGGAAAGGCCAGGCTCTCCATTGACCATATCGATTGAGGCCCGGTCAATGGCCACCGGATCGGTGGAGGCCATGATGCCGATGTCTCTTACAATGGGCGCGTCATTATAGGGCATGCAGTCGCAGGCCGGTGAAATACCGGTCAAAAAGTTAATAAAGAGGGATTTTCCCTTCTTGTTTTTCAAGGCCCCTTCCGCATATTCCATCATGGCTTCGAGAAAGACCGGCACCGAAGCGCTCCATTGGATCTGGATGGTTCCCCTGGGGCAGATCAGAATACACTCGCCGCATCCGATGCACTTTTTAGGGTCGATGGTTGCTTTCTTGTCCACCAGCGAAATGGCCTGCTGGGAGCAGCGGAGCAGGCAGTCGCCGCATCCGATGCACCGTTTTTTCTTGACCTCCGGAGAGAGGTCCGAATGTTGGGCCATTTTCCCCCTCCGGGAGGCGCACCCCATGCCCAGATTCTTGAGGGTTCCCCCAAAACCAGCGAGCTCATGGCCTTTGAAGTGGGCCACGGACACCAGAGCGTCCGCGTGGTGGATTTCCGATGCGATATAGACCTCCTGAAACCGCTTCCGGTTGATGGGGACCGTGATCTCGCTTTTCCCCCTCAAGCCGTCTGCGATGACAATGGGCGCTTCCACGACCGCATAGTCGAAGCCGTTCTGAATGGCGGTTTTAAGATGGCTGGCCGCGTCGCTTCGTGTGCCTGCATAGAGGGTGTTGGCGTCGGTCAGAAAAGGGTTCCCACCGGCTTTTTTAACCATCTCCACGATCTTCCGGATAAAAACCGGCCGGATAAAGGCCGTGTTTCCATACTCCCCGAAATGGAGTTTGACGGCGGTCAGGTCCCGTTCGGAGATCACCTCTTTCAGCCCCGCTGTTTCAACCAGTCTGCCGATTTTTACCAGCAGATTATCTTTGAATGAGGTTCTCAAATCGATGAAATAGACTTTACTTTTCATGGAAGGCTCCCTAAAAACATGAGTTATTGATTTTTATCAAAAGAGCATTAGGCCGACGGCTTAAAAAAAAGCCCCTTGTTCTCGAAGAATGAACTGGTATTATTCTGAAAAATGGGGCATAAAGTCAAGGAATTTAAAAATATGAACCCATCTTCACAAAGAAAGGATCTCGCCATGATTGGAGCACGCCTTGGATTCATTCTTCTTTTTTTTCTGGCCTCAACCCTCGTCCACGCAGGGGAGTTCACCCTCTCAAGCCCGACCATTAAACCAGGCGCGGCCCTGTCTGAAGAACAGGTCTTCAATGGATTCGGGTGCGCGGGCAAGAATCTGTCACCGGCCCTTGAGTGGACGAAAGGCCCAAAGGGAACCAAGAGCTACGCCATAACCGTTTACGATCCGGATGCGCCGACCGGCTCTGGATGGTGGCACTGGATCGTTTACAATATCCCCGCGAATGTGACCACGATAGCTTTGGGCGCGGGCGATGCAACCGGAAAGAAACTGCCTCTGGGCGCTCTTCAGGGCCGCACCGATTTCGGAACCCATGCCTTCGGTGGCGCATGCCCGCCCCAAGGTGACACACCCCACCGCTATATTTTTACGGTTCATGCGTTAAAGATCGAGAAAATTGAGGTGGCTCCCGATGCGAGCGCCGCCATGATCGGCTTTATGATCAACGCCAATTCCCTCGGTAAAGCGAGCTTTACGGCCACCTATGGACGATAGGCTCTCTCACCGGAGCCAAACGATCACAACGAGTAACAAATAGATTCATAGCCGTTGGACACTCAAAAGCGCGTATACCCTGGGGCATGATGAAGATATCCCATCATAAATATCTGGCCATACTGGCGATCCTTTTCGCCATCGAGTTTCTGGTGCTCGCCGTTTCACCCCATGACCGAAGCGACTGGGCCTTGGAAAACCTGCTCGCCATGATTTTCATCCTTGTCATCGGACTATCCTACCGGCCCTTCCCCCTCTCTCGCATCTCCTACACCCTCCTATTTATTTTTATGTGTCTGCACGAGATCGGCGCCCATTACACCTATGCCAAGGTTCCCTACGATTCCTTCCTCACCGCCCAGTTCGGAGTCAGCCTGAACGAATGGATGGGCTGGGAGCGAAACCATTTTGACCGGCTGGTCCATTTTTTATTCGGTCTTCTGATCGCCTATCCCATCAGGGAATTCTATTGCCGGATCGCCGATTCAAAAGGATTCTGGGGCTATTTTTTTCCCCTGGAGCTTACCATGGCCGCCTCCATGATGTTCGAGCTCTTCGAGTGGGGCGCGGCGGCGCTGTTCGGGGGCGAATTGGGAATCGCATACCTGGGCACCCAGGGAGATATCTGGGACGCCCATAAGGATATGGCCCTGGCAAGTCTGGGGGCGTTGTTGTCCATGGGGTTCACGCTGATCCTTAATCTCCGGATTCAAAAAGATTTCAAGGAGGAGTGGGCCGCCAGTCTTTCCATCAAAAACAAGAAGCCCCTTGGTGAGGACGAAATCATCCGCCTGATTCAGGAGGCGGATCGCAAAACCGCGCTATCTTGAAATCATTTTAAAATAAGGGAGCCATCATGAAAAAAATCTGGTTGACCGCCCTCGACGATTCAAAGGAGAATCAACAAAAATTCATGGCCTCGATCAAGTCCTATGGACTATCCGTGGAAGGTCATTTCTGGAAGGATGATCTGATGAAGTGGGCCTGGATTGGGCCACGGAATTTTTTGACCGATCCGGAGACCGCCCTCTGGGTGATTCTCGGTTCGGCGGAGCGGCTCATCTCTCCGGAAACCCGCTATGGCCTCTCGCTCCTATGCCTTTCGGTGCAGGCCCGGAGAGGCTCCGGATTTCCGGTGGTGATCGTTCAGACCACCGATAGCGCCATCGCTTCCGAATCGCTTCCCACGGCCTTGAAAGGGGCGGAGCTTCTCACCCTGAAGAGCCCGGCGCTCGGGCCAAAACTCACGGCCAAAGTTCACGCGCCTGCGAAAACCCTTACCGCCGGCTACAGGCTTGACATTCTGGGAAATGAGCATGTCGGTCAATGGTTTGAGACAGGCCCGGAGGAGGGTTCCTGGCAGGGAGCGGTTTTCGGGGTTTCCGGAGCCGAGATCGTTTTCCATGCGGTGGGAAAAAAGGGCGAACTTCCAAAAACCGCCCAGCTCAACTATCCGTCCAAGGGAATGAAAATCGCCCTTGGGGAGAAGGAGTACCTGGCCTGGGGGGTTCAGAACGAGATCGACGCCAGCAGCTCCTATTATGTAAAGGTGATGGGAAGCCCGCAAGCCGTTCTTTTCGGCTCCTATCCCACGGAAGAGTCGGCGGAGCTTTATATCACGCAGCTAACATGAAGAAAATCCGCTTTGTCGGGACGCTGCCGAGTTCAATTTATTTTGTAACTATTCAGTATAGCCTTGCTATAGCCGTAAAAAGCCCCTTTTGTGAGTGACATTCGCTTTTTTTTGGAGAGAGTTTCGAAGGATTTTTACGCTCAAACGGGCGAACTGTTTGAGGCCCTTGGGTCTTTGTTTTCGCCAGTTCAGCAAAAAGCCAAGAAGCTCCCGAAAAAAGTGCGGAACGAACAAAACGGGCTTTTTGCCATCTTGATGAATCGTTACTTTATTTTTCCCTTAAAAAAGCCTGGACAACAGGGCTGGCAGCGCCGTCTCCACCCGGAGGATTCTGGGGCCCAGGGAGACCGGCTTCATGCCTTGGGCGAGGAGCGTTTCAATCTCATAGGGAATGAAACCGCCTTCGGGACCCACCGCGAGGGTCACGGGCCCATGGACATGGGCGGGACAGGCGTCCTCCGCCTTTGGGTGGGCCACCAGGGGGAGTGTCCCCTGGATGAGGCCGGGGAGGATATCTTCCGCAAAGGGTTTGAAAAATCTCGCGAATGAGATCTCCGGCGCGATCGTGTCCCTGGCCTGTTCAAGGCCAAGAATTCCATGCAGCCTCAAGGCCTCCGCGGAGAGGACCGGGCTCTGCCAATAGCTTTTTTCCACCCGGTAGGCGTGGATGAGCCAGATCCGTTTGACGCCCAGGGATGTCAGGGAAAGGATCACCCGTTTGATCACCTTGGGCCTCGGCAGGGCCAGGATCACCGTCACGGGAAGGGAATCGGGCGGCGGGGCGTCCAAGGCGACATCCATCTCAAGGGCGCTCTCCGTGATATGTATCACCACCCCTTTTCCCATGGGCCCGTTGATCAGACCCACATCAAGAAAATCCCCGCGCCCGGCCTGGAGGACCTCTTTTGCATGCTGGAATCGTCTGCCGTCGATGCGGACCCGGCTTGACCCGGAAACGAAATCTTCCGGGAAAAGGAGAATGAGATTCATGGCGCGGTGCTCAGATAAGACCGTTAATCGGTTTTTTCAATTCGGATGGTGAGGGCGAAGGGGAGATCCGCCCCCTGGAAACATCCGGGACCAAAGACATGCATGAGTTTGTGGAGCTTAAATGAGGTCCATCCTTCGGCGTCGGAAGTCAGCTCCGGCGCTTTTTTGCCTGAAAGGGCGTGGTGCTGTTTCCACATGGCCCTTCCGATGGCGTTCAATTTTACCCATACATTTGAATTGATCGTGCATTCAGTTGATTTCATGGGCCTCTCCTAAAAAAATTAAAGGGTTGTTTTACACGTCGTCGACTTTGCCAAAAAATGTGTGCCATACGCCTCCGGATTCCCGTTTGTCGAGGAGGGTCACGGGCACGCTCTTGAGGTGGTTTTCAATTGCTTCCGCCTGACTCTTTAACAGGCCGGAGAGGATAAACCATTTTTTTTCCAGAAATCCCTTGCTCGCGACAAGGCGCCGCATCACATCGTAGTGGATGTTCGCCACAACCAGGTCCGCGGGCGTATCGATGAACGTTTCGGCCAGGCCTTGAATCGCCAGGATTTGCCGGTCAAACCCGTTCAGCCGGATATTGTGTTGGGCGGTTTTGACCGCCAGGTAATTGAAATCAACGGCGATTATTTTTTTCAAGCCGTGACTGGCCGCGGCAAGGGAGAGAAGACCCGTGCCTGTGCCCAGATCGATCATGGATTCTATGGGGATGAATTTGAGGAGCCTTGACAAGAGATCCAGACACTCGTGGGTGGTGGGATGCGCCCCGTTCCCGAATACCACGCCGGGGTCAAGGATGAGCTTTTTTTTCAAAGAGGTGTTGCTCGCGTCCGCCTTCCAGGGAGGGAGAATTAGAAAATCGCTGATGGTGAAAGGCTCAATTGGCCCGCCCTGCCACTCCTCATAGCTCATCTGGTATTGGTCGATGAGGGTCAGCTCCTTTTGGGCCTTGATCAGGGCATGGACACTCCCGTCGGCGGGCTCCTTGAAAAAGAGAAATGAAAAGCCCTCCTCCTCCCAGTCGCCCAGAAACGAATCTCCAAAGCGCATGAGGGCGGGATTGGCCCGGCCTTCCAGATAGTAGATATGGAGCGTGTCGTAGGGACACAGGTGAGGGGTGACTTTTGGGTCTTCTTCCATGGGGCCTTTCTTTTTTTTTCCTGAATGATCGGTGAAACCTT
>JAGVHJ010000505.1 GCA_020056645.1 Desulfobacterales bacterium | reverse complement strand
TGAACAAATTTCCTAAAAACTTGAAGCTCAAGTGATAGGGTGTCAGGCATCCCATGAATTAAAACCTACACATGCTATTATGATTTACAGGTTGAGCATAAAAAATCAACGGAAAAATCAATATGCGGCATGCTGGATTATCCGAGAAGATAATTGCAAAATAAAAGAGAGCCGGGTCGCTTCTCGTTACGAGGCTCTGCCTCGTAACCAGGAACCCAAACCGATTTGTCCATATTTTAAAAATCTGGCCCCCGGAGGGTAAATTCGAATGCTTTAACACATTAATTTAATTATAATTTATGTAATTTTTCAGTGTATGACGTTGATACCAAAATACCGTTTGATCGTATCCGGCGCCACCCTCTATTTCGCCATTATCTTCTCGGGTGCATGCTGGATATAAAACATCCTCCGCCATTGGACGGGCCCTTCTGGGTGGTGAATGAAAAAATATAATTCGATAGCATCGTGTTTCCAGAAACATCCTTGATATTAGAAGAGAGCGTGACGATATAGGTTGTGGAAGAGGCCAGCGCGCCTAACGGCTTCAATGATGCGATTCTATCGGTCATATGCACCTCACCCTCAACCCCATTATTGCCGTCGCTCAAGGTGAATGTGACGTTTGTGAGTGTTGCCGGGTCGATTGTTTCTGAAAATGTAATTTCTATTGAAGTATCAATAGGGACGGTATCGGAACCACCAGCCGGGGATGTGGAAACCACTTGCGGGGGATCGTAATCATGGCTCGAATGCAATATAAGGCCCGATTCGCCCACGACAAAAACATGGCCGTCCGGGGATGCCCATACGCCATTTAATTTTTTGGATGTCCCGCTGTCAAGAACCGCCACATGGCCGCCGTTATAATGGGCCAGATAGCCATATGAACCGGCGATGAAAATGTTGGTTGCGCTGATTCCGGAAATATCATTCCAAGAGGTGCATCCCGGCGCGTCCCATTCGAAAAAATCCCCCAATGTTTCCCTCTTCCAGGCCCCATGGGTATAGCGAATGCTTTTCCCGTAGGCGTTTTTCTTATACTGAGTCTCTTGGCCCACGGCCCATAGGGTGGCGTCCGGAGAGGCCCAAATGCCATGATATTTGCTATAGTAAACATCGGCGTCATAGGGTTTTTCAAGAATGGTCCAAGTGTTCCCGTCAAACGTGATGAGATCCTCGCCGCAGGCATGGATCGCTGTCGCCGAACTTCCCCCAATCGCACAAAGCTCTTGGGTTGTGGGGCTTTCAACACGTGACCAGGCCTTTCCATCGTAATGGAGAATCACGCCATTTTCCCCAACCGCATAGATATTGTTTGCAGATGATCCCCATAGGGCGTTTAAGTCAACAGAAGCCCCCATTTCCATTGTCGTCCAGGCGCTTCCATCATAGTGTAGAATGGCGTATGTGGAATGATATTCATACGTCTGAGCGTCATAGGTGGTGCTGCCGCCCACGGAAAAAATGTTATCCGGGGCGCTTCCCCAGATCCCTTTTAAATTTTCCGTTGCGCCGCTGGCCATGGCCGTCCATACGCCCTCCTTGTATTGAAGGATGGTTCCTCGGTCGCCCACGGTGTATACCGTCTTGCTGTCAACCCCCCAAACATCATTTAAATGATGGATAAACCCGCTGCTCAGCGCCGACCAGCCGCTCCCGTCATAATGCAAAAAAGTCCCGGATTCACCCACCGCAAAGAGATGGCCCGATGCGGCGCCCCAAATATCCTTGATATCGGCGCTGGAGGGACTCTCCATGTCAGCCCAGGAGAGGCCGTCATATTTGAGAACCCGCCCTTTTTCTCCCGCCGCGAATAGATGATCCTTGTCCAAGCCCCAAATGCACGTCAGGTTTTCCGTGGAATCGTTTGGCATGGTTCGCCACCAGCCATCCTGCAAATGCCAGATTTTTCCAGTCTCGCCGGCAAGATAGAGATCATTTCCAGAGGTTCCCCAAATCGCATTCGTCGTTCCTTTGGTTCCGTCCCAGTTCGCTTCCAGGTCGCTCCAGACCGAGTCGATGTATTGTTGAACACCATATCCTAAGATAAAAGCATTGCCTTTTGAATCGCACCAGAGGTCCGTATGATAAAAATTGATACTGGTGAGGCCCGTATTGAGTTGCGACCATTCCTTGCCATCAAAGTGCAAAATGATGGGCAGTCTGAGTCCATAAAAGGTGCCGCCTCCCCCTGCCGCATAGATATCCTCCCCGGAATGGCCATAGATACCATATAGATGCTGAAACGATTCCCACGCTTCGACCCCGTTCGCCATCGGCTTCCATGTCTCTCCGTCAAAATGCACGACAATTCCGCTCTCACCGACTGCAAAAATAGTGTTTTCAGATGCGCCCCAGATGGCGTGGAGGGTTTTATCCGTGCCGCTCTCCATCTGTGTCAGGCTCTCGCCATCATAATGGAAAATCGTTCCGTGCCCTCCCACGGCGTATACACTCTTCTCCGAAGTTCCCCACACGCCGTTCAACGAATTCCCCTGGGGCGACGGGTTTTGCCAAACCCACTCTGTGGTCTCTCCTGCCTGAGAATCAGCAATGGGTAGCCCGTAAGGTTGAAGCATAATCCCTATCATGACGGCGAGAATCTGTTTGAAGGTTCGGTTTTTCATTTCTTCTCTTACCTCATTTAACCATGAAGAGCGGGAGAGGGGGGATATGGCCCACGGTTTTTTCGGTCACGAGAAATCCGGCCATGAGGATACTCTTTTCAACTCCTTCAACCGTATCCAAAGGAGACATAACTTTTGGCCTTGATCGTCTCTTTCTCAAATGGGTGCGTAAAACGCACCATAGGGGGCTAACTATCCACCTTTCGGTCGACATGTTTCCCTGTCTGCTGTTTAACGTCCTTAAGGTCTGAAAGGCCGATATCGTAACCTTTGAAAAACCCTTCCATTTGAACGCACCTCTTTTTATTCCCACCGCTGAATCGTATCTTATTTCGTCGCCTTACCAAGGGCAGGGGGCGGATAGGCGGCTTACAACTCATCAATCGAGATGCGACCGGAAATCAGCAGCTTCTTTCTGGCTTTTGTCTGTTTTTTAATGGTTTTCTCCAATCGCAATGCAACGCCCTTTCCGCCCGCTTTCTGTTCCCATACCAATTGTAATGGTCCTCGGCCTCGCAAATATTTTGAGCCCTTCCCCTGCCGATGCTCCTCCAACCGTCTTTTGGTGTCGCGTGTGATGCCTGTATATAATTCTCCCTGTTTCGTTTGAATGATATATAAGCACCAGTCGTCCATCAAACCGCCGCACCGCCTCCTCTTTATCGAGTGTTTTCAAAGGTGTACCGGGCGCATTCATGACTGAAATCATATAAGCTTTCAGGTGTGATCCATTCAGGATGTTTCCTTAAAGAGTCCAGATAACGCTCGGTTTTGTCGAAGATGAAATCCTCAATCGGAAAGATCCACGCCTGGGTGGCGATCAGCGCTTCGTAATGGATGGTGGTGTCGAACTCGCTGGTTTTTCGATTGTCATCATACAGGCCATCCAAAAGGATTTTTTCGGCGGCGCGCCCCAAGAAGCTTCCTGTTTCCATATCCACCGCACAGCCCCATAGATTCAATTTTTCGGCTCTCGCATACCAGGAGACTTTGCGAGAATACAAAAAGTAAGGAACCACCGGCGTAAAAGCGGGCTCTCCCAATGCGCAGTAGAGGGTGATCAGCGGGACGCCTCTTTCATCATTCGCTCCATCGATCACATAGGCGGAGGTGGCGGTGTTCCGGCTGAGAGTGCTCGATGTGTCAAAATTCTCAAGGTCGACCGCGCCATACCCGTATTTTAGACATGCTTCATCTGGGTTGTGTTTGTCGCAGTCGCCCCCCACATCTTTTGACACCCGTTGCAAAACAGTTCTGGGCGAGATATCTCCATTTTCAAAAAGCTCTTGAAAGAGATCACGGGCCCGTTGATACCGGATAGCGTTCCCGCCGACAGGATGGACCCCCCACCCTTCGGTTTGATGGGAGTTCGCGCGAATCACATATCCGTTTTCGGAGGTTGACGCATCATACTTTTTCCACATCAGGGGGTTTCCCGGACCATCGGACCAGACTTCGTACAGGGCGGCGCCGCCATAGGCATCGATAACAGCGAAATCTCCGCAAATGGTGAAGATGAGTCTATTGTTCCATCGGTTGAGAAACGTTTCAAAATCGGTCAGACTCTTGCAGGTTTCAAGGGCGCGTTGCAAAAGAAGGTGGTTGACATTGAAGAGTTCCCTTTCGGATTCTTCACGGACAGAGTCGTTGATAATGGCGAACCCATCATCATTCACCCCACCCGACACCAGATTGATATTGGAATAGAGATAGGTTTCACCCACGATCCTCAAACTACCGATGCGTTTTCCACCGGGGCTGTAATTGATCTCTTCCCGTGGGCTCAACGAATAGTCTCTGTTTTTCCAGAGAAAAGGGCGTCCGGTCGCGGATGCCTTGGCGCTGACAACGGCAATGGTGCATCCATGGGCGGTGTGACAGAGCGATTGAAGGATCAAAAATAGAATAGGAAGCCACGTATATGTTTTTTTCATTTTTACAATTAACCTTCCTGTGGCCTCTCTTGATCTGTTTTCCGCGCCTTTTCTGGTGAAACAGGAAGGGGGTGTTCCTTCACACTCTCATATACGCCTCGGCTCGTTCGTTTGATTTTTCCCGCTTTGCCTAGGAGGGAAATGGCATTCCGGACTTTAATCTTGTCAAAGCCGGTCTTGGCCTGAATTGTTTCGGCATTGACTCCTTTTTTGCTTTTTTTGATCACCGCCAGCACCTGTCCGGTTGACGCCCCCTTTTTTTTAGGGGGAATGGCGCGTTTCGTCTTGCCGCCATTGATCGCCTTGATGGCGGAAAATTTAGCCTCCAGCGTGTCCAGGCGTTTCATAATTCGTTCGATATCTTTAACGGTGGCGATCTCACTCCGTTCAACAATATCTTGCACAATGGCGTTCATATTCAACCTGTAGGTTTTTGGTTTTGGCATTTCTTCTCCTTTTTTTGTAACTATTCAGCAGCGATTCATCAAGATGGCGAAAAGCCCGTTTTGTTCGTTCCGTATTTTTTTTCGGGAGCTTCTTGGCTTTTTGCTGAACTGGCGAAAACAAAGGCCT
>JAGVHJ010000270.1 GCA_020056645.1 Desulfobacterales bacterium | reverse complement strand
TCATATTAAGCTGCTCATTATTTTTCTTCAGCTCCTGAATCGTCCTGAGGATATAAATCCAGTTCTGCGCCTCGGGCGCTCTTTTGTTATCAGGATGGAGTTTGAGGAATTCCTCAAATGTGCGGATTGCCTGCGCATACTCCTTCCGCGGATTATCATGGAACAAATGGACGAGGGCGATCTCATACAAAGCATCAGCGGCGAGAGCCGAGCGGGGCGAATCCGCCGCAATTTTCTTGTAAGCCGCAACAGCCTCGTTATATCGCTTCTCTTTCACGGAGACAGCGGCCTCCTGAAATTCCTTTGCCGGTCCGGAAGGAACGCTTGTTGTGGCACAGCCCGCCAGCCATATTACGACAACAGGCAGAATAACGAACTTCCTCACGCATTCCTCCTCTTGTCCACAATGAGAACACTCTTGGGTATCGTTTTGGCATAGTCCTTCAGCTCCGCAGCGATCTCCGAAACCTGCAAGGTGGTGGTGAGTTTCTGGCGATCGTTCGTCACGATGGCTATGGAGATGGACATAATGGGAAACCGTATCTCAATGCCCTGTCTTGTCTTCCCGAGGATGTAGCCTTGCTGCCGTTCCACGGGGTCGTAGAACTCGGGTATACGCCGGTCGAACCGGCTTATGATCTCACCGGCGATCTCGCGCATCTTGTCAGGTATCGTGATAACCACGTAGTCGTCGCCGCCTACGTGGCCGATAAAATCATCGGATGTTCCTTTTGCTTTCACCACGGCCTCAATGATCTTTGCCGTCTCCTTGATGACCTCGCTGCCATTCGCGTATCCATAGCGGTCATTGAATGCCTTGAAATTGTCAAGGTCAATGACGCAGAAGGCGAGCGGCTGGTTTGACTCGATCCTTTTTTTAAGCACGTTCTCGATGGCGATGCCGCCCGGCAGTCGGGTGAGGGGACTGGCATCGAGATACATCTCCTCAAGCTCCCGCAGCCGCTTCCCCATGGCGAGAAAGGCCTTGGATAGGCTCCCTATCTCATCTTCCGTTCTGATCTTCGGATCGTAGTCGAAGTTCCCCTCGGCGATGCGCTCGGTCGCTTCTTTCAGCTTGTAGATGGAGGACGCGATATGATGCGTCACCGCCAGTCCCGCCAGTGCGCCGACGATGATGCTGAACAGACAGAGGCCGGCAGTCGTCAGGAATGCGGCGCCGCCGATCAAACTGATCTGCTTCATTTTATCATCCTGCGATTTCTTGGCGCTGATGGACAGCGTCTTGAGCGTTTCGATGAGCTTCTCCAGAACGCCTTTCATCTCATGGTTCGAGACAGTATATGCCGTATTCACGTTCTTTGCGCGTATCAGATCGAGCTCCTGGGAGAAGAGGCCGGTATATTTTTTGTGCAGGCCGTCAATGGTCTCGATGGGGAGTTCTGCCCTGTTGGGGAGTTCTTTGAGGACGGCAAGCCATGTGCGGAACTCATTCCCGCGCTTTTCAAAGAGTCCCCGCATATCTTCGCTTTTGAGGATCAGATACCGCTTCTCATAGGTTTCCTGGGCGAGCAGGGCATCAAGCATCCTGTCCGACGCCTCCTCCACTTTGATATCCACGTTGACGATACTCTGGGTCAGGTTGTTGATCCGCTGAAGATTGACAAGGGCATACACAACGACGATGACCGTGAGCGCCACGAGCGTCATGTATCCCAGAAGCATTTTACTTGCTATATTGAGCCGAGCAAAAAGCCTTGTAGGGACTAAAATGGCCATGATCTTGGGAGGTATGGGAATATTCATCTTAAATAAGCGGAAACCCTCATATGGAAATTAACAAACAAATATGACATTGTCAATATTGTGGATTCAGGGCGAATGACCTCAAATAAAATGTTACCGAACATCGGCGTCCAAAAGCCTTTAGGAATAGTCTTGGTTTTCAGCCCAAACTAAAGATTTACACTTGAAATGTTGGATATCTGTCAAAATCGCCGGATGCTTTGTTTCAGGAAGTTACAAACGCCCACTGTTATCCGAAAAATAACCCTCCTAAAACTGCATGTTTCAACCAGATATACTCAAAAACCCAGAAAAATCCAATGGATTGTTTTTTCATCGGTTCGCAAACCAGACCGCATATTCCCTGACGGACCAGAAATTCCTGTCGTCTCTTGCCGTAACCTCAAGATCGCATAAGGAAACATAACCTTTCCGTCTGCCTTCCCTGACCTGGACGATAACACCGTAGAGGTCATCTTCCTCAGGTTCAATGCCAATGACTTCCATGATATGACCAAGCCTGAATGGGTTACGTTTGGCTACGTCTGTAAAGTAGGCATCATCCTCATCTTCCATGCGTTCTACCGTAAATGGAAAAATAAGATGATCTTTTAGCCATAGCGGCCAGTCTCTTGTTTTCCATTCCTGATATTTCCTTTCGTAGACATCTTCATCATCAGGGAGATTGCCTTTGTTGGATTCTATTAGGTTCCATGAGGTGTCATAATTTTCTGTCATGATATTTTTTTCCGGCGCGAGCTGCTTTTTACATCAGGTAAACGGCGCCAATATCGAAAGCCTCCTCCGGAGTGCCGAACCAATCACCGGTGGAGAAAAAACATGGTTCATATCTTT
>JAGVHJ010000179.1 GCA_020056645.1 Desulfobacterales bacterium | reverse complement strand
TTTGGATATGTTTGGCAACCTTTTCAAAAGGTTGGCCCCCGGCAGGGCCGAAGGAGGCGCGTCCCAAATGCGATTACCCTGGTATGGCGTTGCTTAGTGGCAAAAAGCCAAGAAGCTCCCGAAAAAAATAGGGAACGAACAAAACGGGCTTTTCGCCATCTTGATGAATAGCTGCTGAATAGTTACAAAACTTGAAGATTGAGTGAGATAGATCGGTTCCGGGTTCATTGGGTGAGGGGTGAAAAAAAACGACCGTTCACGCAATGAACCACCCCTTCAAGGAAAAGCGCCGTGGCATGGATCAAGGCGGTTACTCGGCGTCGAAGGGTATCATCAATTCATAGGCCCCATACTCAAGGTTTGATTTGATGGGGAGCCCCCCCTTTTCAAAGACCCGCATCATGCCGATGTTGGAGGAGAGCACATCCGCCGTGAATCCACTAAGACCCGCATCCTTTGCAATCTGAATCAGCTTTCTAAACATGAAGGTGGCGATGCCCAGGCCATTGTACTCCTCGTCCACGACAAAGGCGATGTCCGCATAGGGTTTGTCCGGATGCTTGATGTACCTCGCCTCGGCGATAATCTGTTCCTGGTCTTCGAGAACGCCTACGATGGACATCACCTGCAAGTAATTGATATTGACATACTCCTGCATCTTGGAATGGGGCATTGTTTTTACCGCGGCGAAATACCGGTAGTAGACCGCTTCGTCCGAGAAGCGGTAGAAGAGCCGACGCATGCCTTCTTCGTCCGATGGTTTGATGGCCCTGAATTTCACCTTCAGATTGTCTTTGAAGGTGTGAACCGTTTCTATGGATCCGGGATAAAAATGGGCCGATTCGGCGATAAAGATCTGATCCTCATAGAGGATTTTTTCCCGTTTGGCTTTTTTGATCAGGGTCTCTCTGTCTTCCGGGTGGGCGATATCGATCAGTGCCTGGGCCCGCTCCCGGATCGATTTCCCCCGCAGGTGGGCGATGCCGTATTCCGTCACGATGATTTCAATGGACTCCCTCATGCTGAACCGGTTCGGAAATTTTTCAACCGACAGCATGATGTTGGACTCCCCCTTGAGGTTCCGGCTGGGAAGGGCGAAGATGGCGAACCCGCCCTCGGAAATGTTGGCGCCTGAAAAATAATCGATCACCTCGGCGGGACCGCTCGCGATATTTCCCTTTCCGGTGTGCAGGACGATTCTCCCTGAGAGATCGATTTTCCTCGCATGGATGATGGCGACGATGTTGGCGTTCATGCCGATCCGGTTTGGGTTGAAAACCTGATCGATTCCCTGGAACTCGACCAGCGGGTTCCGGTGAAGCCATTTCATCAGTTCCGGCGTTCCCAATGCATAACAGGAGAGGGCTTTTCCGGGATAGAAATATTTGTGCCGGTTGTTCACGGCGCCGCTCTTGATCAATTCCATGAGCGCGTCGGTGAAGATTGGAGACTGAATCCCCAGATCCCTTTTATGAATCAGGTGTTTGCTCAAGGCGTCAAAGAGAGGGCCGATGGAGTAGACGATGCAACTGCCATCTTTGATGAGGGACGCCACGTTATAGGCGACCTTATCGAACACCTCATCCTTGGGCCACCGGTTGAAGTAGATCAAGGGTTCGTTGGATTCGACGATCATGTCGAAATCGGAGAGGTGGACAAAGGTGTCTCCAAAGGTGACCGGCACCAGGGGGTTTATTTCCCCAACAATAAAAGAGGCGCGGCCCATGGCGATCCTCGCCACGTCCACAGAGGCTCCCAGGCTGCAATAGCCCGATTCGTTGGGCGGAGTTATCTGGACAAATACCGCGTCAATGGGCAGGTTCCGTGATTCCATGAGTCTGGGGATCTGGGAATAGCGGCACGGGATCAGGTCGACACGTCCGGCCATGATGGCGTCATTTGCGATCCATCCGGAGAAAAAGGTTTTCAGCCGGTACTTGTGCTGCTTCAGCTCCTTGAGCGAGATCGCGTCGCCAAGGCTCAGCACCTGGACCAGTTCAAGGTCTTGGAGGTTGCCCATGTCCGATTTCATGAGATGCTTGACAAGGGTTCTCGGTTCGGAAACCCCGGTTGAGAGAAAAATGCTCATACCAGGGCTGATTTTGGCCAGCACCTGTTCCGGTGTTGCAAGCTTGTTTTTCCAATTGGAAACGGTTAACTGGTCCATGAACTCTCTATTCCATATCTGATCCGGTTCTGTCTGTGATGCAGTGAGATACCAAAGGCGTTTTTTACGGCTCCTTGGCGTACTGGCTCCGGATATTTTTTTTATTGATTTTTCCCACGCCGGTTTTAGGAATCACGTCGACGAAGATAATGGTGCTTGGGACCCCGTATTTGGGGAGTGCGCCCGCCGCCACTTTTTGCATGATAAACGATTTCATGTCGTCGGCGGAGACCTTGCCCTTGAATTCATCTTTGAGAATAATATGGGCGCAGGGCCGCTCTCCCCATTTCTCATCATGGACGCCGATAACGGCTGCTTCACTGACCGCCGGGTGCTGGCTGATCACATCTTCCAGCTCCAGGGAAGAGATCCATTCACCGCCCGATTTGATGACATCTTTCAGCCGGTCGGTAATCTGCAGATAGCCTTCCTTGTCGATGTATCCGATGTCTCCAGTATGGAGAACGCCGTTTTTCCATAGCTCCTCGCTTTTTTCAGGCTCCTTGAGATACCCCTGGGTCAGCCAGGGCGCCCGGACCACGATTTCACCGGTGCTTTTTCCGTCATGGGGAATGGGGTGTCCCTCCGGATCCACGACCATGATGTTGACCATGGGCCCTGGGAGTCCGGTTTTACACCGGATCTCGACCTGCTTTTCCATCTCCCAGGAAAGCATATGGGGCTTGAGTAGGGCCGCTGTCAGAAGCGGACAGGTTTCGGAAAGGCCATAGGCGGTGAAGAGGTTGATCTTTTTTTTCATGGCCGCCAAGCAGAGCCCCTTGGCAAGGGCCGCGCCGCCGATAATGACTTTCCATCCCGAGAGATCGGCCTTATCGATGCTGGGCGCGTTGACGAGCATATGGAGGATGGTGGGCACGCAGTGGGAAAGGGTGACCTTCTCTTGGACAATGAGTTTTAAAATCGTCTCTGGTTCATAGCGGCCCGGATAGACCTGCTTGGTCCCGAGAAGGGTCGCCAGATAGGGGACTCCCCAGGCGTGAACGTGGAACATGGGCGTAAGCGGCATGTAGACATCCGAGGAGTTGAAGGAGGCCTGGGACTTGTATGCGGATAACGCGGCCATCAATCCATAGGTGTGGAGGACGATCTGCCGGTGGCTGTAATAGACCCCTTTGGGATTTCCCGTTGTTCCGGAGGTGTAGAAGGTGGTGGCCATGGCCTCCTCATCGAAATCGGGGAATTCGTATTGATCGTCCGCCTGGGCGAGCATGGCCTCGTATTCGCCGTCGATGGATATCGCCGTTTTGGGAAGCGTTTCGCCCTCTTTCATGAGAACGATTTTTTTAACGGTTTTTAGCTGGTCCCGGACCGGCTCCAGAAGAGGCAGCAGATCGGCGTTGACCAGAATGAGGTCGTCTTCCGCGTGGTTGATGGTATAAACCATCTGCTCGGTGGTCAACCGGATGTGGATGGTGTGGAGGACCGCGCCAATCATGGGAATGGCGAAGAAACACTCCAGATATCTATGGCTGTCCACATCCATGACTCCCACCGTGTGACCTTCCTTGACCCCCAGTTTTTTCAGGGCGTTGGCAAGCCGGCAAATGCGGGAATAAAGCGTTCGATAGGTGTACCGGCTTAAATCCCTGTAAACGATCTCATTGTCCGGAGAGTAGATGAGCGGCGTCGATAGCAGATTTTTGATCAAGAGCGGATAGCGGTAAGCCGATGGCGTATGAACAATTTTTTTGATGGTCATGGTTGCCCCTTGTGATTGAATGGGTTTTTTCTCAAGGCGGTCCGCCCCTTTCAAATTTTCCCGCTGGTTTTAAGGAAAATGGCATGATGAATGCGAAAGGCCACCTTTTGCGGCAAATAATATAGAATGAAAATCCGGATAATGTCCATAGATAAATCTCCGTCAGACATGTTTTTCATGTTTGATTCATGACGCGGTTTCATGGCCATGATGGGGGTTTTTAAACAGCGCCTTCTTCCAGGAGCGGCGGCGCTGAAGGGGATGACCGGTCCGATTTTATGGAATTTTTTGTAAGAACATAGGGTTAATCTTGACACCTGCCCTCTAAATAGGTTAGCTAATCGTGCTTATTTGCAGATCGCCGCTCTCACCATTTAACGATCGGCCGGTTTTTAAAAGATCACGTTAGCTGTCTGGAGTTTGTTATGGAAATATCGAAAGATGTCGTAGAGTTACGTCAGGTAAAAATAGATGAGATCAAACAGACCGGCGTTCGTCTGTTTCCGAATGATTTCAAGGTCTCCCACACCATTTCCGAAATCAAGGTCTGGACCGCCATGCAGACTGCCGATAGCGGGGAGACGCCTCCAGGGGGGCAGCCCTTCCAGACAGCGGGGCGGATGATGGCCATTAACAAGATGGGTAAATCCTCCTTTGTCCGGTTCAGGGACAGAACCGGTCAGCTTCAGGCCTATATCCGTTCCGATAAGGTGGGCGATGGGGCTTACGCCCTCTTTAAAAAATTGGACGTGGGTGATTTTATCGGCGTGTCCGGCCAGATGTTCAAGACAAAGACCGGGGAGTGGACCCTCCTCGCGGAGAACATGACCCTGATCAGCAAATCCATGAGACCTCTTCCCGAAAAGTTTCACGGCCTCAAGGATCC
>JAGVHJ010000333.1 GCA_020056645.1 Desulfobacterales bacterium | reverse complement strand
CCGGGATGCGTGGGGGAAACCTCCACGCTTCTTTGCCTCGTGGCCGCTGTTTTTCTGATTATTACGGGGGTCGCCAGCTATCGGATCATTCTGGGAGGGGTGATCGGAATGGCGGGCATGGGCTTTTTTCTTAATTTTTTCGCAGGAGAAGGCCTCTCCCCCTGGTACGGTTTAAACCCCCTCTATCATCTTGTCATGGGAGGATTCGCCTTTGGAATCACCTTCATGGCCACCGATCCGGTGTCGGCCCCAGGCATGAATCTCTCCAGATGGATTTACGGGATCATGATCGGAGCGCTGACGGTGGTGATCCGGGTCTTTAATCCGGCCTATCCGGAAGGGGCCATGCTCGCCATTCTTTTTATGAATCTCTTTTCTCCGGTGCTTGATCATTTTGTGATCGGTTATCGATTAAAAAAGAGGATGCCGAATGTCTGAAAAGGGTTCCGAAAAACTCAGATCGATTCTCTTCGCCCTTGTTTTAGGGGCCATGTCGAGCCTCTTCATCCTGATTGTTTCGGTGATGTTGAAGCCTCTGCAGGAGGAGAATCTGCTGACGGATAAAAAGAAGAATATCCTCAAGGCCGTGGGACTTGTTTCGGACAAGAGCGCCTATTCAAAGGGTGAGATCGCCTCTCTCTATGACGAGAGCATCCGGACCTGCTATATTGATGAGACGGGACGGCTCTTCGCCGAGCCATCCAAGGAGAACACCTGGCTCAAGATTTACTTCCGGGTCAAGGGGGAGGACATCGTTTCCTATATTATTCCCATCGATACCCGTGGGTTATGGGGCCGGATACGGGGATATCTCGCCCTGGAAAGGGATGGGTCAACCATCTCGGGTTTCACCGTTTACAGCCATTCGGAAACACCCGGTTTGGGCGGTGAGATCGAACGAAGCTGGTTTCAGAAATCGTTTGCCGGAAAAAAAATCGTCAACCGGGCGAACCGGTTTGTCTCGGTTAAAATCGCCAAGGGAAAAGCGCCGTCGGATCAGGGTGACCACTATGTTGACGGAATCAGCGGGGCGACCCTCACCGGCCAATATCTATCGAGCGGTATTCAGGAGATTCTCATGCGTTATGAACCGGTATCGGTGAAATTCAGGGCCGGAGAGATCGGAAAAGTACACCCGCAACACAAGGAAGAGGATCATGGAGAGCAAGGCCTATAAGAGGATTGTGCTGGAGGGGATCTTTAAGAACAACCCGGTAACCATTCAGGTTCTTGGCATCTGCTCCTCCCTCGCGGTCACGGTCCAGTTGAAAACCGCCCTGGTGATGGGGATTTCCCTCACGGTGGTGACGGCGTTCTCCAACCTGGCCATCTCCCTTTTAAGGAACCTGATTCCCAAAAATATCCGTATCATCGCGGAGCTTACGATCATCGCGACCCTGGTGATCATCATCGATCAGGTATTGAAGGCCTACCTTTACGACATCAGCAAACAGCTCTCCGTCTTCGTGGGGTTGATCATCACGAACTGCATCGTCATGGGCCGGGCCGAGGCGTTCGCCCTTTCAAACCCGCCGGTTTCCTCGTTTCTGGACGGCGTGGGAAATGGGCTGGGGTACGCTCTGATTCTTGGGGTGGTGGCCTTTATCCGGGAGCTTTTGGGAAGCGGAAAACTCTTCGGCGTCAAGGTGATTCCCTACTGGCTTTATGAGGCCGGTTATCAGGATATGGGGCTCATGGTGCTTGCGCCGGGGGCGTTTATTGTGATCGGCCTCCTGGTGTGGCTTAAAAAAAGCATGGAGCAGGGGTAGGAGGGGATCATGGAATCACTGGTTCATATTTTCATCAATTCGGTCTTTATCGGGAACATTCTCCTGGCCTACTTTTTGGGAATGTGCTCGTTCCTCGCGGTTTCAAAAAATATCGATACGGCCATTGGCCTTGGCATGGCGGTCACCCTCGTGCTCGCGATCACGACCCCGGCCAACTGGCTCTTATACCACCATGTGCTCGCGCCGGGAGCGCTCTCCTGGGCGGGGCTTCCACATGTGGACCTGGACTTTTTCAAATTCATTCTATTTATCGCCGTGATCGCGGCCATGGTCCAGGCGGTCGAGATGATCCTCGACCGGTTTTCGCCCGCCCTCTATTCCGCCCTGGGCGTTTTTCTGCCCCTCATCGCCGTGAATTGCGCTATTCTGGGCGCGGCCCTTTTTATGATCGAACGGAACTACACCTTTATGGAATCGATCGTTTATGGGACGGGCTCCGGGATCGGCTGGCTGCTCGCCATCGTCACCATGGCCGCCATCCGTCAGAAGCTGAAATATGCGGATGTTCCCAAGGGGCTTGATGGGATGGGAATTTCGATGATCATCACAGGGCTCATGGCCATGGCTTTTATGCTTTTTTCGGGAATAACGCTCTAAATAGGAGGAGCGATTGATCTATATCACGGGAGTCACGGTATTTGTTCTGGTTATTCTCTTGTTGACGGTGGTGCTTCTCGTCCTAGAATCGGCTCTGGTCAAGGGGGGGGACGTGACCATCACCATCAACGATGATCCTGACAAAAGCATTCGGACCCAGGCCGGGAAACCGCTTTTATTCGCCCTTTCGGAACAGAAGGTTCTGTTGCCGTCGGCCTGCGGTGGGAAAGGCTCCTGCGGCATGTGCAAATGCGTGGTGGAGGCGGGGGGCTCCGATTTCCTCCCCACGGAGCTGACCCATCTGTCGAGAAAGGAAAGAAAGGCCCATGTGAGGATCGCCTGCCAGCTCAAGGTCCGGTCGGATCTTAAGATCAGGGTGCCGGAAGAGATTTTGAGCATTAGAAAATACCAGGCGGAGGTGCTCTCCAATGAGAATGTGGCCACCTTTATCAAACTCCTTGTTTTGAAACTCGACACCGGGCAACATGTTGAATTTAAGGCCGGAAACTACATGCAGATCGACATTCCGGCTTACACCCTCTCCTTCGGTGACTTCGATATCGCCGAGCGGTATAAAAAAGAGTGGGAGCGGTTCGGTCTTTTGTCGATCAGGGCCACGTCCGACACGCCGGTCTTCAGGGCCTACTCCCTGGCGAATCCGCCATCTGAAAAAGAGGTGCTGAAATTCACCGTGAGGATCGCAACGCCGCCGTCAAAGGCAACGGACATTCCACCGGGGATAGGCTCGTCGTTTCTCTTTAAACTCAAACCCGGCGATCGCGTGACCCTTTCCGGCCCCTACGGTGAATTTTTCGTGAAAGAGACCCGCCGGGAGATGTGTTTCATCGGCGGCGGGGCCGGCATGGCGCCCATGAGGAGCCACATCCTGGATCAGCTCGAAGCTCGGAACACCAGCCGGAAAGTCACCTTCTGGTATGGGGCTCGCTCCCGGCAGGAGATGTTTTTTGACGAGGAGTTCCAGATCCTCATGAAAAAATATCCCCATTTTTCCTATCATGTGGCCCTCTCGGAACCGCTTCCCGGAGAAAACTGGCAGGGACCCACGGGCTTCATTCATCAATGCCTCTATGATGGGTATTTGAAAGAGCACGAGGACCCCGCCGATATCGAATATTATCTCTGCGGCCCTCCCATGATGATCGATGCGGTTTTAAGCATGCTCGACTCCTTGGGCGTCGGTCCGGAGATGATCGCCTATGATAAATTTTAAGTAGTGCCTGAACGAAAACCCTCTTTTTTCCCGATTTCCGCGTCAGGCTCAAATTTTAATCATCGAAATACTTTTATGTATTCCTGTGGGCAAAATTTTTTTCCGCCTTGGATTTGAACAAATTTCCTAAAAACGTGAAGATCGAGTTAAAGCCCCGGAATTTACCCTCCGGGGGCCAGATTTCAAAAATCTGGACAAATGGGTTTTGGTTCCTGGTTACGAGGCAGAGCCTCGTAACGAGAAGCGAAATAAATCTTGACACATAAAAAGCCGACATGGTAGCCTGTTTCCAGTAAAAGCAACGCCTTATCCCATCGATCGATCCCACGGAGCCATTGTCTGGCATTGCAGCCGAGGGTGTCGGTCGTGTTGAGTTAAAAAATCCCCGCTAATAATAAGGACGCGAGCCCCTTTTCCTGACAGATTCCTTTGGATACGGTGCAGGTGCGGACGACCAAAAAAATGGGAGGAAACGGTCACGTGATCCCCACCGGAAATAACGCCGCTCCTAATAGACATCAGCCGAGACGCCACTCGCTTCTCCTGGTGTTCAGTTTTCCGTTCATCGTACAACTGTTGATTATCGTGGGTCTGATGGGATATCTCTCCTATAAAAATGGCCAGGAAACCATCAGCGATCTCGCCAACCGGCTTCTGACAGAGATCGGCTTGCGCATCGATCAGGATCTGGCCGGTTATCTTCAGAATCTGGAACAGATCACCCAAAGCAACGTCTATCTGGTCAAGAAGGGAAGGCTCGATCTCTCCGACCCAAAAGCGTTGAAAGATCGATTTTTCGAACAGATGCAGGGGGCACACCTCGTCAACAGCACCGCCATCGCCACCGAAGAGAGGGATTTTATGGCCCTGGAGCGGGACGACACCTCTCTTATCTGGCGGGAATACAATAAAAACACCACGGTGTTCGCCAGCTATCGCGTGAACGCCGATGG
>JAGVHJ010000552.1 GCA_020056645.1 Desulfobacterales bacterium | reverse complement strand
TATTCCGCCATTTCGGCGATCCGGTTGTAAACAAAACCGCCGATGATCCCAGAGCCGGCCCCCATGAAAAAGCCGAAGAGCGCTCCCAGAACAGCTCCAAAGAAGGTGGGGGGCAAGAGGCCCAGGCAAAGTTGATCCACCAGATCGTAGGGGACGCTTCCCACGCCGATGATTTTCAGCAAAACACACCAGAACGCTGCAATTCCCCAAAATCCCCCTAAAAAAACCGACATTCCCAGAATGGTTACTCTCATTTTTCCTCCTTCTATTTGTTTGAACAAGTGGGTAAGTGTTAAATGACGTTTTATTGGTGTTGCTCGCCGATGGCGTTCAGCTCGTTTGGCGAGAGTCCACGGATCACCATGCTTTTTTCATCCGCCGATAGCTGCCCCAGCCGCTTCGCCACCACCTTTTCATTTCCCCGGGCGATCATTCTCTGAATCACCTCAACCAGAAAATCGGTATACCCGGTCTTGAGTCCCTTTTGCATCACGGTGAGAACCTTCATATCCGGCAACTGGTGGATGACTTCGGTAATGGCGGTTTTGTTTTCCATATCACGTCCGACCCGCAGCAGCTCCTCAGGCGAGAGGGTGTTTGCGAATTCAGCCAGCTTTGATGAGGGTAATTGATCGGCGATGCGTTGCGCCACAGAGGCCTCTCCTTGGTTGAGAAGCATTTTTAAAACCTGGGTCACCAGCTCCGTGGGCAACCCCTCGATGATGGCCGATGCTTTCACGGGATCGAGATGTTTGGTGACTTTGCTTAAGTATTCGTATTTCATTCGTTTCGCAATTGCCTGGGCCTTTTTCACTGAAATTTTTTCAGATACGGCGGCGGTTGTTTCGGGTTTTAACCCTTGCGCGATCGGTGCGGCGATGGGGCTTGGCGTAAATTTCACACCCAGCGCCAGCATGGAGACCATGAAGCCCCCCTTTTTTTTCGGCGGTGCCGTTTCTTCGGCCAAGGCATATGAGACAGAAACGATAGCATACAGACATAGGGTCAATAAAAAAATCCCCGCCATTCGCCTGGCCAGAGAGCGTGTTGGGGATTGGCATTGGAATCCTCCAGCCTGTATGGGGAAGTTCCTGTGTGTGATGAAACGGTCTTGCATTCTGATCCTCCTTTTTTCTTCGTGGATAGTGATTGCCTCCTCTTCCAGATAGAAGCGGGCGGCCTCTTCAAACAGCGATTAACGGGATTGTTTTTGTACGATTGTACAATCTGATATTATGTCATGAATCACTTGTCAATAGATTTTTTTGTACAATTGTTTAACGATTCTGCCGGAGCCTCCGCAATCGTATCCGCATCGGGTAGGGAGGCTATTTTTTAAGGCCCCATGCGAACTATTGATTTACAAACCAGAGAAAAAAAGATAATAGATGCCTTATTTTCTAGGTCTATAAATCCATTAGTGCGCGATGTCTTAAGGGATTTCACAACTGAATCAGCCGAACTTCAAAAAAGGGTGATGGTGCAGGTCAATCATGAATCATTCAGATACCGTGATAAATAGCGTGGAAAATCGGGGAGATTTAAACGGGAATGGTCCCCTTTTAAATAACGAATCCATTTGGAATAAAAAAATCGCGAATTACAGCATCGCCCGTATCGCCGTGTGCGCCACCCTTTTTATTTCCATTTCCGTCATCTTCTATTTCATCAACAGATACGCCGTGGAAAACGCCACGAACGCCTTCAGCCAGGCCGGAATATCCCAGGTCAACCATCTCGCTTCAAAGATAAGCACCTATCTCCTTGAAAAAGATATCTTAGCCCTCCAGGGTGTGATCAACGAGGTGGCGAAAGAGGAGTCTCTCCGCTTTATCGCCATTGTCGATCATGAAAAAAGAATTTTAGGCCACACGGATCCGGACATGCTGAACCAGACCTTTGATGAGGAAAAAAATTACACCCGCCTCTACGGAAAGGAGAAGGTCGTTCTCTATCGTTTCGAAGAAAAAGAGAAGGGACCGGTGCGGATTTTTAAATCGGATATCGACTTCAGCGACGTGAAAATCGGTCAAATTTTTCTCGCGGTTTCAGAAAACCAGATCTCCGCCACTCAGAAACGATATGATCTGTACTTTATCGCCGAAGCGCTGATCGCATTTATTTTCTCCATTCTCGTCCTGCTGCTCGCCAATAAGAAAGGGCTGTCGAAACTCTCCTTCTCCTCCCACGAGTTCGATGATATCACCCAGGTTGTGGGCAGCCCCTATATCATGAAAAAAAAGATCGCCCAAGGCGGGATGTCGGAGCTCTTTCTCGCCGACTATGTGAGGGAGGGGAATTTCAGGCGGACGGTCGCAGTGAAACGAATCCTTCCCCATCTGGCGGAAAACCAGTCATTCATCCAGATGCTGGCGAGGGAGGCCAGGCTCGCGGCCCTGCTTCAGCACCCCAATATTGTCCAGATCGTCGATTTCGGTAAAATTCAGAACGTCTATTTCCTCGCCATGGAACTGATACGGGGCAAGGATCTGGCAAGGATCATGAACGTCTACAATCAGGGGTTCCCTGTGGATCAGACCCTCTACATCTTCTCCCAGGTGTGCCAGGGACTTCAATACTCCCATGAAAAAACCGATGATAATACCGGCAAGCCCCTGGGGATCGTTCACCGGGATATCAACCCCCAGAACATTCTCATCTCCTATGCCGGAGAAGTGAAAATAACCGACTTCGGCATTTCCAAGGCGGGTGCGGAGACCTCTCTGACAAGAGCTGGAGACATCAAAGGAAAAATTTCCTATCTCTCTCCGGAACAGGCTCTGGGAAAGGATGTTGACCATCAGGCCGACCTTTACGCGCTCGGAGTAACCATCTATGAAGTTTTGTCTGGAAAAAGGCTCTATAAATTTGAATCGGACATTGAGGCGATCCGGGCGATTCCAGAATTGGAAATCCCCGCCATCAAGACCCTCCGGCCCGATGTCCCGAACCAGTTGAACGATATCGTCATGAAGTGTCTTGAGAAGGATAAACGCAAACGCTATCAATCCGCAAAAGAGATTTTTGACGATCTGACAGCCACTAAAAACGCGCTTTCGTCGCTGTTCGATTCCAGGGATCTCTCCAATTTTATGAAGAACCTTTTTAAGGATGAGATAAAAGAGAACGTGTAATCTTTTTGCCAAGGCGAAACATACGCCTCTCTTTTCGGTTATAAGGTGTTCCTTTTATGAATGAACTCAATGCAACACCCCCTGCGGAAGCGCCATCTCCGGTTCAAACCTCTGGGGTTGATCCTTACGAGGCAGAGGCCATCTATGGCATTCTGGCGCGGCTCTCCCAGAAATGGGGGTATCCGGAAAATGAACGTTCCGGTCAAGGGGAGCCCCCTGTTCCGGAGAGGCTTCATGGGAAAGAGGCGGTTACGGAATCGTTTGAGTCCTTGGAGAATCTTGACGAAACAGTGATGCTCGCAGGCAGGATGCCGGCCGCCGAGCCTCCTGACCCGCCGATCCTTGAGGAAAAAGAAATTCGGCGCGTAGAGGGCCGTTCCGGATGGGAAGATATGGAAAAAACCGTCATCATTTCCAAGCCCCCGGCGATCTCTGAAAAAAAAGAGGCGGTCTCTTCTTCTCTATCAGAAGGGGCGGAGGAGAGCCGGGCTTGGTCTTCGAAACAGGATGCCATCTGGGATGAAGCGGCGGAGACCATCCGAATCATCAGCCGGGATCTTCCTGAAGAGTCAGGGCTTGACGAGACCCTGATCCTTGACAACCGTTCAGGCAATGGCTCCCGGAAGAGGGGGGCTATAGAGCCAACACCGGAGCCCCCGGCAATGGAATCCAAAGAGCCGTCTCCGAAAGAAGAAACGGTCATGGAGATCGCCTCTTTCATGAAAGAAGAGGCGGCTCCGGTCGCTGAGTCGCTTCCCTCTGGAGCGCCAGCGGCGTCACGCCCCACCGAATCTTGCAACGGGGATGGAGATGACGATATCATTCTTGAAACGGTCATCCTAAGGCCAGGCAGCTATGAGTAACCGGAAGATGCAGACAGCCCTTGAAATGGAAAAAATTTCCGAAGATCTTCGGGAGATATACCGGGCAGACCCCTCCCAGGCGGAAAAAACCATCGGGACCTATCTGGAGCTTATTCTGAAAGGATATGACCTGGAAAACCGGGCCTCCATCATGGATCAGCTCAAAAATCGATTCAGGCCTGAAAAAACAGCGATCCCGGTCGAAAAAAAGAGGTCTTCCGTTTCCGCGCCCGCGCCGGATAATCTTCTTCAGTTTTTCACGCTTCTTCTGGGACATGAGATCAACGAAAGCGAGCTCTCCTCAGCCGACATGATCAACCGGCTCAAGGATTCCCTGGACACGATTTTCGATTCATTGAATGAGCTCGTGAGCGCCATCAACGCCTCGATCATCAACGATGCTTCGGAAGACAAAACCATCCGGCAGATTATCGGTTACCACCTGGGCGACGACCATCACCTGGAGATTCTCGCCAACTACATCGGAAGAATCAAAAATATTTTTTTGGTCACTCAGCAGGCCTTCAAGGAGGCCGCCAAGAGCTCTGTGGATCATATTTTAAAAGAGTTCGATCCGGAGGCCATCAAGGGGGAAGCTTCGGGCGCGTTCGGTGTTCCAATGATGAAAAAAGCAAAGTATTTCGATACATTTGAGAAGAAATACCAGCGCTACCAGGAGTGGGTGGCCTCCGAACGGTTCATGGAGTTT
>JAGVHJ010000374.1 GCA_020056645.1 Desulfobacterales bacterium | reverse complement strand
ACGCCGGAGTTGGGAAAATTAACAAAAACTTGAACATCGAGTAAGAAGTAATATTTTATCGACGGCGGTATGCGTTGATTTATAACGAACGATAAATCTGGAAAAGCGACTCCAGAGAATCGATTTCCTTCCAAAATTTTTCCATGAAGCGTCTGCTTTTGATTCCTGTCTCACGCCGTAGAGATCGGTCGAGGATCAATTTTTCCAGACATCCTTCCAGTTGATCCTCACTACGAGCGACTACCCATGGAATTTCTTCCGCGCCCGTGAACTCCTTGATGCATTGAATGTTCCACGCATCCAGGCCCGCGATTACCGGTTTGCCCTGGCTCAGCGATTCCAGGGAGGAGATGCCGAACCAGCCGCGCATATGATCAAATATGATATGGCATGCCCTTTTTATTTTCAGGCATTCCGAATAGGGGGTTTTTTCGATGATGACGGGCTCAATCTCCGGATATTTTTTTTGTAATCGCAGCAGAACCGATTTAAAAGCATTTGTATGTTTGTGGAATTTCCGCGTGGGCGCCTGGCAGATTTTGATAGGCTCTGGTTCCAGTGTATCCTCATACCTCGGTAAAAACTGTACATCGTTAATGGGAACCAGATTGGGAACCCAAGTGGCGTTGTCGGCGATTTTCAAGAGGTCTGGCGTGCTCACGATCACCCTTCGGTTCAACCGCCGGTATTTTTCATTGTATGAAGAGACGTTCAGGATATAGTCCGGATGGCCGTGATGGTGATGGAGAATTTTTTTTCCTTTGATGTAGTCCCGAATGACCAGCGGCCCCAAGTGGGAGTTTTCATCTTTTAAAACATGAAAATGAATAATGTCGGCATCTTTTAAGAGCTGCTCCACCTCTCCAAAATCATCGTCTTCGATATCCGGAAGATGGATATCGGTCTCATACCCAAAGCCGTAGCGTTCTTGGGTCGTAATCAGGCGACAGGTATGCTCGGAGTAGCGGTTGATGGCGTTACAGAACGCGATTCCCATGCCAGCGGGATCGTTATCGGTTATCATCAGAATTTTCAAGGCCATAGGCTTCACATAGCTCCGCTCTCTCGATTACACATCGCTTGAATGGATATTCATTAAAAAAGGGCGGTTACGCCCGTCTTATAGATCATAGACCGAAAGCCTGGACAAGGCTTCGATAAATCCTTTGCCATTATCCAGGTGACCGCGCCAGATTTCAGGGACCCAGCTCTCCCTGTAATTGTTAAAGCAGGGCATGATGGAAGCAAGGTCTATATCCCCTTCTCCGATCTGAATCCCTTCCCCATCAAGACCGTATCCATCCGCAAGGTGCATATGACGGATGTAAGGATAGACACGCTCGATATAGTGAAGGAGGCTTTTTTTCTTGGCGTTGCAATAGAGCGCCGCATGGGAAAGATCAAAGCAGATCTTCATGCCGGTATCGCTGCAAAAGGATGCGATCTCTTCCGCTCCCATGAAATAGTTTCCCTTCCATGAACCGCCGAAATACCAGGGATATGGGGGCAGATTTTCAAGAAGGATCTCAAATCCGTTGGTTTCCATCTCTTCTATGGAGCGCTTGAGTTGACGTTTCAACACCCGCACATCCAATTTCGAATTGAGGCTCATGGCGCCGGGATGAAAGATAATTTTCGGCGGTGCGGCGGTAAAGAAAGGCGCGAGAGTCCGGGTCACCCCTACCGTTTTTGAAACAAGGTCAAGTGAGGCACTCCGAATCTCCTCGTTTTGGGAACAGAGGTCAAAGAGGCGCTCTCCCATGTATTCGGGCCCATGCACAATGAGAGAAATGTTGTATTTCCCCGGCGGCGTAAAAGGGCGCGACAGATCATTCTGTGTGAAATGAAATTCGATGGCCTTGGGCTTGTATGTCATGATGGCGTCGAAATCATGGTAGCGGGCGATGAGCCCCCACTGCGAGCGAAATCTGTTGGAAAACTCACGAGAAGGCTTTCCAGCGACATCTTCTTCAATGAAACAAGCGCCTTTTTCAATATCCCTGTAGGCTCGTTTCCCGATCAGCGATTCACGCATGGAGGGGGGGAGCCCTTTTCCAGGCCCCAGCACGGTGAGCTTCTCTTCCGTGATGATATCGCCTGCGTTGATTCGGCAGCGTGCGGCGAGGCTTTTCCCGAAAAGCTCACGGTTCAAAATTTCACCCCGAAGGAGAAAGCGCTTTTCCTTTCCCATGGCCTGATCCGACACTTTAATATCTCGCACCATGCGGTTAAGTTCATAAGGCTCAAGACTGATCTTATGGTCAGGCCCGGGCAGGGTCCGGTCCAGGGTAATATGTTTTTCGATAATTGATGCGCCCATGGATGCGGCCACCAGAGGAATGGTGATCCCCACATCGTGCCCCGAATATCCCACCGGTACATTAAATTGCTTCAACCGGTTGATCATTTTGAGATTCACTTCCCGTGGCCATACCGGATAGGAACTTCTGCAATGAAGCAGGGCGAAGGCGGTGTTTTTATCCTTAAGCATGGAAACGGTCTGTTCGATCTCGTTCCAGTAGGACATTCCCGTGGAGAGGATCAAGGGCTTCCCGGTTTCCGCCACACATGCCAGGAGTTCGTAATTGTTGAGATCCGCCGAAGCGATCTTAAAAGCGGAAACGCCGATCTCTTCAAGAAACCGGGCGCTCAGAATATCAAAGGGCGTGCATAGAAAGGTGAGACCTTTTGATTCCGCATAGATTTTCAGCTCGGTCAGCTGACTTTCGTCCAACTCCGTTTCCTTCAGGATCGGAATCATGTATTGAAACTGCTGTTCGTACTTATCCGTATTTTCGAGTAGGTCCCGGCAGTATAGACTTTCCAGATTTCTTTTTTGAAATTTAACCGCATGGACAGAAGCCTTTGCCGCCACATCCACGAGCTCCTTCGCTAACTTCAGATCACCATTATGGTTGATCCCGATCTCTGCAATGATGTAAGTCGGATGATCGTTCCCTATAGTTACGCCATCTATAGCGAATGGTATGTTCATGTTTTTACTTCCATCACTTACATAGATCCAGCTTGACTTACACTTCATTACAAAGTGGTGAGTTTTTTGATCCTGATTTTGTCTCCCACCAGTTCCCGAACCGCCGAATAGATTTCCTCCTGATGGGCGAATGAGGTTATAATCACGCCATCGGGATCGATTTTCAGAATCTCTTCGGGTTTCCGAATCTTCAATCCATTGAAGAGTCTCCCCTGCTTTTCTTTGGCGTTGTCCACCACGCCGATGACTACAAGATCGGTCTCCTTAAGGGCCGAATGAACGATTTCCGCCGTTTCCGCCGCACCAAATAGCACCACAGTACGAATTCCCTCCGCGTAGAAGCCGGTCAGCATATGAGAGATCTCTTTTTTCACAGCCGAATAAAGCTGAACAATTTCAGCTGAATATCCCAACAGCAAGTGCGTCAGCATGGATCGGCCTTTATCTGTCAGAAAATAGTTTTGGGTCCGGTTTGTCTGACCGGTGACGGTTATCAGGTGGTCATGTTTGAAACTTTTAATGTAGTTGTTCACCATAGAGCCGCTGAGATTTGTGATCTCGCCTATGGCGCTCTGACTCTTATCCGGCGATTCGTTGATGGCGAAGAGGAGCGACAGACAGCGGAACTCTTTTGTCGGAAGCAGATATTTTGAATGAAAAGGCTCTATCATGATCTGAATTGTTTTCCCTTCTAACGGTTCAACTCACAAAAAAGAGCTGGAAATCGATCCGTGGCGCGACAGAATCATGTTTGGATGTTGTTTGGGTCTGGCCAAGAGATGCATGGGTCGCCAGACAATCCATTCAATGAGTGAATAGTTGTTTCAAATTATACGGAATGAAAAAAGAAATCAAGTTATTTTGAAACGCTTCCGCACATTTTTTTAAAGAAAAAAAGTAACGATTCCGTATGGCCTTGCTTTAGCGGGTTTTTCGCCATGTTCGTGAAGATATAGTGAAGCGTTCTGCTTAATTCGTGCCTGAACGAAAACCCTCTTTTTTCCCGATTTCTGCGTCAGGCTCAAATTTTAATCCTCGAAATACTT
>JAGVHJ010000123.1 GCA_020056645.1 Desulfobacterales bacterium | reverse complement strand
TAGCTTTCCATCGAGAATAGCGGTTTCCGCAAGAAGCCTCTCCGCATCGGTAATCGCTTCATCATTCAGAAGATAAATATCTCTGGGCTCTTCAAGGGTCTGGATGTTCGGATAGATGTTGATGTCCGGTTCGTTGGCCTTGATCTCTCCGATGGATCTGAGGCCGGCGCTTTTTTCCCGGATGATTTGAAGACAATATACCTGATAGCTTTCATGATCGTCGATGGCATAGGGGTTTTGGACGGGGTGGCTTTTAATGGCTGATATGGGCATAGGTTTTGTTTGCTTTCATTGCGGTTGTTCGGCCGAATCGATTCGGATCGATGCTAAAATTTTTTGAGTATTAAATAAGAAAATCGTAAAAAAGTCAAGAAATGGCGCGATTTGATTCAGGGTAATCGCATTTGGGGCGCGCCTCCTTTGGCCCTGCCGGGGGCCAACCTTTTGAAAAGGTTGCCAAACATATAAAAAAATGGTTCAATAACCACCATCTAAAAACCTCTTTGACCAGCTTTTTAAAAGCTGGCCGCCGGAGGCATTGATAATCAATTTAAGTTATTACTTAAATCACTCGCCAAACCCTATTCTACATGCGATTCCCCTGCGATTTTATTTGTTTTTTTTTATTCATTCAGATTCCGCAGGTTTCCTCATACCAGAAGAGGGTTTGACCAATGCCATCGGGCAATTCGATCTGATGCCGCCACCTCAACCGGTTTAACCGGGAGAGGTCGAGCCGTTTCTGAGGGGTCCCGTCGGGCTTTGACCGGTCATAGACGATTTCGCAATCAATGCCTGCTTTTTCCCTGACCTGGCAGGCAAGCTCCTTGATTGTCTGATCCTTGCCGGTGCCCACATTGATCATGGGAAATACCTCTCTCCTCTCTTCCGTGGCGAGATCTCCGAACTCCAGATAGGCCTCCTGGGGAAGACTCATCAGAAACACGGAGGCGTCGGCGAGATCATCCACATGCATGAATTCCCGTTTCGGTGAACCCGTGCCCCAGATGACCAGCTTGGGATTTTTTCCGGTCTGGAACCGGTTCCCTGAGATTCCCAGCTGGGCTTTGATCTCTTCTGGAATCGGTCCGAAGATCGCTTCATCCCTAATGATGGCGTCCATGTTTTTTTCTGTGGCAAGGGCGATGAGGCGGCATTTCCGGATGAGGGCCGGCAGCACATGGGAGGTGTAGAGGTCGAAATTATCATTGGGGCCATAGAGATTGGTCGGCATGATCGGAATGAATTGGGTGTTGTATTGCCGGTTATACGCATGGCACATCTCTATTCCAGCGATTTTCGCCACCGCATAGGGGGCGTTGGTCGGTTCCAGAGGGCCGGTCAGCAGATGCTTCTCCTTCATGGGCTGGGGGCATAGCCGGGGATAGATGCAGGAGCTTCCTAAAAAAAGGAGTCGCTTGACACCGGAGAGGTAGCTCTGATGAAGCACATTGGTCTGAATGGAGAGGTTGCTGTAGATGAATTCGGCGGGATAGGTGTCGTTGGCGTGAATGCCACCCACCTTGGCCGCCGCGAGAAATACATATTCGGGCGCTTCTTTTTGAAAAAAGTCCCTCACCGCCCAGTTGTCCGTAAGATCAAGCTCCGCCCTTTTCCGGGTGACAATGCGGGAATACCCTTTTTTTTTCAATCTCCTCAAAAGGGCCGATCCCACGAGACCCCTGTGGCCGGCGATAAATATTTTCGAATCACGGTTCACGCGCCGTCTCCTGACGGATGGTTATTCATTGCCGTTACAAACCGTATAGCCCGCATTGATGCAAAGTTTGTCTTTATTGGCCTCCAGAAGATCGGCTTCGGCCATTTCCGCCACAAGCGATTCAAAGGAGATCCGGGGCTTCCAGCCCAGTTTGTTTCTTGCCTTGGACGGGTCTCCAAGCAGGGTCTCCACCTCCGTGGGTCTGAAATAGCGGGGATCGATCAGGATGATCGTTTTTCCGGAGCTCTCGTCGATCCCTTTTTCATCAATTCCCTTTCCCTCCCATCGAAGCTTGATACCCATGGCCTGGGCCGCGAGCTCAATGAAGTCCCTCACTGAGTGTTGAACACCCGTGGCGATGACGTAATCGTCGGGAACCTCCTGCTGCAGCATGAGCCATTGCATCTCCACGTAATCCCTGGCGTGGCCCCAGTCCCGCTTTGCGTCAAGGTTTCCCATGTAAAGGGCCTGCTGAAGGCCCGACTTGATCCGGGCGAGGCCCCGGGTGATTTTCCGGGAGACAAAGGTTTCGCCCCGGATCGGGGATTCGTGGTTGAAGAGAATGCCATTACAGGCGTAAACGCCATAGGCTTCCCGGTAGTTGACCGTGATCCAGTAAGCATAGAGCTTGGCCACCGCATAGGGCGACCGGGGATAAAAAGGGGTCTTTTCCGTCTGGGGCGTTTCCCGGACAAGGCCATAGAGTTCGGATGTGGAGGCCTGGTAGAAGCGGGTCTTTTTTTCAAGACCCAGAAGCCGTATCCCTTCGAGGAGCCTCAAGGCCCCTAGGGCGTCGCAATCGGCGGTGTATTCGGGAGACTCGAAGGAGACAGCCACATGGCTCTGGGCCGCCAGGTTATAGATTTCGTCAGGCTTTACCTGCTGAATGATTCGGATCAGGTTGGTCGCATCGGAGAGATCCCCATAGTGGAGGATGAGTTTCCGCTCCGGAATGTGGGGGTCCTGATATAAGTGGTCGATTCGGGCCGTATTGAGAAGGGAGGCCCGCCGTTTGATGCCGTGGACCTCGTAGCCTTTTTTCAGCAGAAACTCGGCGAGATAGGCGCCGTCCTGGCCGGTGATTACCGTGATTAGCGCTTTTTTCATAAACCTCTTTTCCACATCATGGGGGTTGGGAGCGATCAAAACAACCATTTTTGAAT
Source organism: Desulfobacterales bacterium (assembly GCA_020056645.1). Lineage (GTDB taxonomy): Bacteria > Desulfobacterota > Desulfobacteria > Desulfobacterales > JAHIVH01 > JAHIVH01. The sequence continues at coordinate 887 of JAGVHJ010000123.1, read as the reverse complement.
ATGCCATACCACAGGAAGAGGGGGATTTAAAAGGGAAAAAAAGAGAGGAAGAGGCTGGATGGCTAAATCCTATTCATCGTTTTTTTTCTCGATGGCGAAGATGACCGCCTGATGGCCGGTCACCTGAAAGCGGATATTAAGATCGAAAAGCACCATGCCAAATTCGGACTCGTTTTTTTTCAAGGCGTAATATCCGGGTCTGGGGTCATTTCCAACGATTTCCTTGATGAGTCTTTTCAATGCCGGGTGCTTGACTGCTTCCAGAGTTTGGCAGACCGCATCCGCTTCGGCCGTGAAGGAGACGGAGAGCTTCTCTCTCTCGGGTTGATCCGCATACCCGTCCACGGCCTCCATGATTCTGTCCGAATAAGGCACATAGGGTTTGATATCGATGACGGGCGTCTGGTCCAGGAGGTCGATTCCCTTTAAATGGAGAAAAGTCGTACCCTTGGCCTGTTCAATGGATTCCAGCTGAACGGCGGAGATGCCGACCGGGTTGGGCCTGAATCCGGACCGTGACGCAAAAACCCCCACTCGCCGGTTGCCGCCCAGCCGGGGAGGGCGCACCATCCGCCCCCATTTGCCGGGTTCGTTTCCGTGAAAAAGGAAGATGATCCAGATGTGGCTGAATGTTTCCAGGGCGGAGACCATGGTGATGTCGTTATAGGGGGAGAATAGTTCCAGGCTCCCCCGGGCCCCGGCCACAAGGCCGGGTTGCCGGGGGATGCCGAATTTTTCCTTGAAACAGGAGTGGATCACGCCGATCGGCTTGATCTCAAGGGCCGCGGGTTCCGTCATCACTTCAGGCGCTTCCTATAATGAATCCATTCATAGTCGGGTTCTCCTCTGAAGAAGCGTATCTCCACAATTTCATACCGGGTTTTGTC
>JAGVHJ010000533.1 GCA_020056645.1 Desulfobacterales bacterium | reverse complement strand
TCCCATACGTAGCCGAACCGGCTCTCCCAGGTCGTTTCGTCCGTCGCCACGGTCCACTCGTCCGAATTCATGACAAAGGCGGTCGCAACCCCCTGGGGCGAGAACCGGAGATGCCAGATCTTTTCATAATTATTTCCACACACTTCCCCGTTGATGCACACGCCTGAAGATGTTTCGTCAATCCGCACGATGGCGCCGATTTTTTCACCATCCGGACTGACATGATACTCTTCGACCCACTCATACGTATCTTTCCAGCCGGCGATTTCAACTCTCTTCTCACCAACAGCCCAATCCCAATTTTTAGAATCCTGCATGTGATACCTCACCATTTTCTGTGTTGGGCGCACGCCCATATTTCAATCACGATATCCACGCCGATCATACCCCAGGTCGGTTATTTGAAACAAAAATGTTTCTTAGACAGATTGCAGGAGAAAAATCAACCCAATACTAGATATTTCTTTTTTTCTTTTACCTCCAAAAAACTTTTACTCGCACCTTCATTCCAGCCTTGTTCCGAAACAGCAAATATCCCTTCTCAAGACCGAAACGGTAGAGGTCACGGGTCAACCGAACATCGTCGCGGCAGTAGTCGATGATCTCCTTGATTTTTCCCTCTTTCCACCAGGCAAGAGCCGTCAGACCATCGCCGCTCTTTTTCACCCCCAGGGTATGTTCACACAGATGATCCAGGGAGAGGCGGTAACCAAGCCGTCCATAAACCTCCTGAAGAATATCCAGGGTGGGCAGGCTGTGAAAATCAAAAGCGCTGTATCCCTTGAGAACAGCGTAGTCAAACCGGATGATGTTGAATCCCACCACCCGGTCAAACCGTTTCAGATGGTCCGTCAACCGCTCCACCTCTTCTCCCAGATATGATTGGAAGGTATCTCTCTTCGAATCGTATAGCACCGCGCAGCTAACCCCCATGCGCGACGCGCACCCCCACCCGCCTACCTCCTCGGCTGAGCGCCGGGTTTCAATATCGAGAACGCCATAGCGCATCACGGTTCTTCCAGAAAAGGCGGGGTGAGGAGAAGCATTCCGGTCAGGCGTGGGTATGGGAATCGCCGGCGCGGCCTTTATTTCCGGTTGACCCTCTCCTCCCCGTTCCATCCATTGGAGGATGGCGATGGCCGCCTCTTTATCGATGGGACGGTTTCCCGCGCCGCATTTGGGAGAGTGGACACAGGCGGGGCATCCGGTTTCGCATGGGCAGGAGGAGATGACCTCCAGGGTTTTTCGGGCGAGCGCCTCCGAATTCTCAAAGGCCTGACGCAGGAGCCCCACCCCGCCGGGAAATCCATCATACACAAAAACAACGCCCGTTCCCACCTGGGGATGGGCCGGGATGGAGATGCCGCCCAGATCGTTTCTATCGGTCATCACCAGAAGGGGCAGAATGCCTATCATCGCGTGCTCCACGGCGTGAATGCCCCCCATGAAGTGACGCTGGTTTTGCTCACAGTAACGCCTCGCCCCGTTGGGAATCACAAGCATGACCCCTTCCGTCTCAAAAACAAGGGGGGGAAGCGTCAGCGGAAACACCCCAAGGAGCCTCTGGCCTTTGATCAGTCTCTTTTCGTAACCGGTCACATTTTCCGTGACCTTCAGGCGGCAGAGGGCGATGTGGGTTGACCCGATTTTTTTCCATCCAAGAACTTCCAGGATTTCCGTTGTTTTAGAGGATCTGGCCCGGGTGAAATAGTGGACCGGCTTGTTCACGGCGAACGCCGTGTTCTTTTCAAGATCAAGATCCTCGATCACATAGTGGCCGCCCCGATGGATATAGACCGCTCCCGGATAGGTTTCGTGAAAGGCCCTGAACCGATCCACGCCGCCAATGATGTCGCCGGTTTCCCGGTTCACGATATCCATGTTTTCACCCGTGCCCCGCAAGGCTACATGCCGATGGGGGTATTTTTCCGTTGAGACAAAAAGATCGCCGTCCACGCTTCGGAGCAATTTGCCCGCCCCCTCAAGCGCTTCGACCATTTCAGCAACGCCCGTCATCTTCATCCAAGGTTCGTTCACGTCGATGGGAAGATCCGCCGCGGCGCACACGATATGGCGTTCCATGATCACGGGATTCATGGGATTGATCACGGCGCGTTCGGGGGCCATGCTAAAAAATTCATCCGGGTGGTTCATCATATATTGATCAAGGGCGTCCTCATGGGCGATGAAGAGAACCGCCGACTCCTGCCCCGCCCGCCCTACCCGTCCGGCGCGCTGCCAGGTGGCCATCATCGTACCCGGATATCCCACGAGGATACAGAGGTCCAGACTGCCGATATCGATGCCCAATTCAAGGGCGCTGGTGGTCACCACGGCCAGAAGCTCGCCGCCCGCGAGTTTCGCCTCGATCTCCCGGCGCTCTTCGGGCAAAAAGCCGGCCCGGTAGGCGGAAATCTTCCCCTTGTACTTTCCGGCCCTCCGGGAGGCCCAGAGAGCGATCAGTTCAGTCATCTTCCGTGACTGGCAGTAGACGATGCTCCGCAAATTCCTGTGAAGGGCCGCGTGGAGAAGGGCGATGGCGGTCTGAGACGCGCCTTCGGGTGTGTTCAGCATGAGAAAATGCTTGGGTGACTGGGCCGCCGTGCTCCCTATGACGGCCTCCACGGGAAGTCCGGTGAGTTCCATCGCAAGTTGGCCGGGATTTCCGATGGTCGCCGAGCAGAAGATGAACACAGGCGCTGATCCATAGATGGAACAGATCCGCAAGAGCCGCCGGAAGACCCAGGCCATGTGGGAACCCATGACGCCGCGCAGGGTGTGAACCTCGTCCACGACCACATATTTGAGCTTTCTTAGGAAAGCAGCCCATTGATCATGGAAGGGCAGAATGGCCAGATGGAGCATTTCCGGGTTGGTCAACACCACCTGGGGCGGCTCTTTTCTGATTTTCGTCCGTCTGTATGCCGAGGTGTCGCCGTCGTAAACTTCGGCCACAGGTTTTTTTTTCATATCCAGATGATCGAACATCTCCCGGATGTTTTTGAGCTGGTCCTGGGCAAGGGCTTTCAACGGAAACAGAAAAAGAGACCGGTTTTCCATCTCTTCCACTATTTTTTCGATCACGGGAAGGGTGTAAATCAGGGTTTTTCCGCTGGCTGTCGGGGTCGCCACCACCGTATGTTCGCCCGCACGAATCCGGTTGATGGCTTCAACCTGGTGGGCGTAAAGCCCCTTGATTCCCATGCGTTCAAGCATCGTTCTCATGGCTTCGGGGAATGGCTGAGACACCTCTGCGTAAACCGCTTCCTTTCCCGGCGTCTCCCTGTGGCGCACGATAAAGGGAGCAAGAGGGGCATACTCCTTGAGTCCTCCGATAAAATCGCCTATCCCCTTATCCGCCATCCGCAACCCATCCTTGATTCAAGTCCGGTTTCCCAGTTTCGGATTCACACCGCCCACACCTGATCCAGTCATTCTTCCCTCATTAAGGAAGCGTGGTCGTACCATGTTTTCATCCACATTTCCATGTGTATTGAGTGGGTCCGTTCTCAATGGATTCATTTTTCGAACCTAATTTTATACCACACAGTCCGCTTGACAAATTGTCGGAATAATGAAAAATAGGAGGCGAAAAAGAGAGCCGCGCCCTGTTTTTCAGGGAAAGCTTTGAACCATGATCTTCATGTTTTTCGTTTTTTCCCAACGCAGGAGTTGGGTAAATAAACAAGAGCTTGAGCATCGATTGAAAGGACATATTTTCCAGGATGGATATCACCCGTTGTTTTTAAAAAAATTCCTAAGAAACCCACGCCCCATCATGCAAGGCGACCCCATGTTTATAGAACTGCTAAGGAGCAGACGAAGCATCCGGCGTTTCCAGGAAAAGCCCATTGAGCCTGAGAAACGAGCCCTTCTTGAGGAAGCGGCGCTGAGGTCTCCTTCCTCACGGGACCTGAATCCATGGGAATTTATTTTCATCGATGACCGGGAAACCCTTGAGAAGCTCTCCCGCTCCAAACCCCATGGAGCCGGTTTTCTCCAAAAGGCGGCCCTGGCCGTTTGTGTCATTGCCGATCCGGAGAAGTGCGACATCTGGATCGAGGATTGTTCCATCGCCTCGGTCTTCATTCACCTTGCGGCCCACTCCATGGGCCTGGGAAGCTGTTGGATCCAAATCCGGAAACGCGCCTACAATGGATCGAACTCTTCCGAATCCTATGTCAGAGGGGTGTTGGGCGTTCCGGAAAAATATACCGTTTTATCACTTGTGGCTGTCGGATATCCAGCGGAACATCCGGAAGGCCATCCACAAACAGGGCTTCCCTGCGATAAACTCTTCATCAACAGGTACGGCTCAACCAAGAAATAACAGAAAGCCGTTTTCAAAATAAGGAATCATTATATGAGTCAGTTACAGGTTAATAACGCCATCAGAAATATTGCGATCATCGCCCATGTCGACCATGGGAAGACAACCCTGGTGGATGCCATGTTCAAACAGAGCGGGGTTTTCCGGGAGAACCAGAAGGTCGAGGAGCGGGTCATGGACCGCATGGATCTGGAACGGGAGCGGGGCATCACCATCTCAGCCAAGAACTGTTCCGTTCTATATAAAAACACCAAGATCAACATCCTGGACACGCCCGGCCATGCGGACTTCGGCGCGGAGGTGGAACGGGCTCTCTCCATGGTGGACGGAGCCATTCTCCTGGTGGACGCGTCCGAAGGCCCCCTACCCCAGACCCGCTTTGTGTTGAAAAAAACCTTTGAGGCGGGTTTAAAAGTCATCGTGGCGATCAACAAGATCGACCGGAGCGACGCCCGGCCTGAAAAGGTTCTTGACGAAATCTACGACCTCTTCATCGATCTCGACGCCACCGAAGAGCAGCTCGATTTCACCTATCTCTACACCATCAGCCGGGAGGGAATCGCCCAGAAATCCATCGAGGAAAAGGGAGAGAACCTGGATCTTCTCTTCGAGACCATTTTAAAAGAGATTCCGCCTCCGGCTTACGATCCCAAGGAGCCCTTCCAGATGCTGGTTTCCGACCTGGGCTACTCCGAATATGTGGGGCGGCTCGCCATTGGAAAGATCATCCACGGCAAGGTGAGCGCCAAGGATCACCTGGTGTGCGCCACCAAAAACGACCGGCAGATCAATCTCCACGTCTCCAAACTCCAGGCATACAACGGCCCATCCCTCGTGGACGCGGAGGAGGTCGATCCGGGAGATATCGCGGTGGTCTCCGGCATCGACGATTTCCAGATCGGAGACACCATCTGCACCAAAGACAACCCCAAGGCCCTGCCCCGGATCCGGGTGGACGAGCCCACGGTATCCATGTCCTTTTCCATCAGCAACTCCCCCTTCTCGGGGCTTGAGGGAAAGGTCGTCCAATCCAGCAAAATCAGGGAACGTCTTGGGAAAGAGGCCCGGATAAACGTCGCCATCCAGGTGGAGGAGACCGAAGACCGGGACAGTTTCATCGTCAAGGGCCGGGGCGAGTTCCAGCTGGCCATTCTGATCGAGACCATGCGGCGGGAAGGATTTGAGGTGTGCGTGGGCCGGCCCGAAGTTATCCTCAAGCACATTGACGGGGCAACGCTCGAACCCATCGAACGTCTCTTCGTGGATTGCGAGGAGAATTTCATGGGGGTCGTCACCGAGAAACTCACCATCCGGAAAGCCAAGATCGTGAACCTGGTGAACACCGGAAGGGGGCGGGTCAACATGGAGTTTTCAGCTCCCTCCAGGGCCATCATCGGATACCGGGACGAATTTCTGACAGATACCAAGGGAACCGGGATCATGAATTCGCTCTTCGCCGGATACGAACCTTTCCGGGGAGAGTTCCGGACCCGTTACACCGGCTCCCTGGTTTCCGACCGGGCAGGCAAATCGGTGGCCTATGGACTCTTCAACCTGGAACCCAGGGGCAAGCTCTTTATCACGCCCGGAACCCCGGTTTATGAAGGTATGATCATCGGGGAGAACAGCAAGGAGCAAGACCTGGACGTGAACCCCTGCAAGGAGAAAAAGCTCACCAACATGCGGGCCTCGGGAAAAGACGAGAACACCATCTGTGCGCCCATCAAACCCATGACCCTTGAATTCGCCCTGACCTTTATCGCCAAGGATGAACTGGTGGAGGTGACTCCCAAATCGATACGCCTCCGGAAAAAGATCCTCTCCGCTCAGGAACGGAAACAGTGCCGGGTCAAAAAAAATGTGGATTGATTCGAAGACGTGAATTCATGAAAACAAACCCCTTTCAAGATAGGATTGCTTTGGTGACCGGCGCGGGCGACGGTATTGGCCGGGCCCTGGCCGTGGCGCTGGCCCGGAAAAAGGCCCAGGTGATTGTCTCGGGAAGACGGATTGAAACCGTCCGGGAAACGGTGGAACTCATTCAGGAAGAGGGTCTGATCGCATTTCCCCAGGAACTCGACGTCACGTGTGAAGCGGATGTGAAGGCCCTTATCCAGGAGGTTGTAAGGCATCATGGCCGGCTGGACTACATGGTCAACAACGCGGGAATCAGCATTGCGGGAGAGATGCGGGATCTCGCCATCGACGACTATAAAAAGGTCATTGACGTTAACCTGATGGGGCTTATCTATGGAACATTCCACGCCTACCGGCAAATGACCCATCAGGGATCAGGACATATCGTCAACATCTCTTCTCTCGCGGGCCTTGTTCCCTTCCCGGCAAAGAGCCCATACGCCATGACCAAACACGCCATCGTGGGATTGACAACCACCCTTCGCCATGAGGCGCAGGCCCTCGGCGTTAAGGTCAGCGTGGCGTGCCCCGGCCTCGTAAACACAAAAATATGGCAAAAGACCCCCGTGATGAACATCCATCACGACAAGGCGACCCACTATCTCCTTAGAAACCCGATCGCCCGTCTTCTGAGAAAACAGATGAGCGATCCCATGATCGCGGCCCGGACCATTCTGAAGGGGGTTGAAAAAAACAAGGATCTCATTGTTTTTCCGCTCCACGCCACCCTCACCTGGTGGATTTACAAACTGATCCCCCCCCTTCTGAACCCCTTTGGCCAGAAGATGATCCGGGAGTTCAGGAAATTCAGAAAAGAGTCATGACGGCTATTTCTTTTCAGGAGTGGCGTTTTCCGGTTTATCCAGCTTGACCATGAGATCCTCAAAGGTTCCTGTCTTCAAGATATCGTCAATCTGGGTCCGGTAGGTTGAAATGACGCTGACATTCTGAATCTCCAGGTCATAGATCTTCCACTCTCCGCCCGACTGATAAAACTTGTAGGACATGTCGAACTCTTTTCCCTTTGAAATCAGAACCGTTGTGATGAAAACCTTATTTTTTTCCCCACGGCCGTCCTTGATCACGACCTTTTCATCGGTGTAGAGCACCAGTTTTTCAATGAAAGACCGCTTCAGGAGCTTGATAAAAAGATCGTTGAACTGCTGTTTCTGGGTTTCGGTCATCTTTCCCCAGTGGTTCTTTCCGCATGCCAGCTTGGCCATGAGGGAAAAATCGAACATGGGAGTGACGATCGTCACGATTTCGCTGTTTTTCTTTTCCTGGTCAAAGGCGGGATTTTTCAGGACATCGAACACCTGATCCATTTTCCCCCTCAAAAAGGTCTCGACCTCTTCCTTAATGTCGGCGAAAGCCAGTGAGGTGAAGGTCAAGAGCCCTATCAGGATGACCGCCCATCGTGTCCGGTTTGATTGTTTCTTTTTCATTTGGTCTGTTCTTTATTAAATTGATGATTGGCCGGGAGGCTTCTGTCCCACATCCCGTCCCTTGATTTCCATTCTCGCCGTTACATCCTTTTCCCCTCCCATACATGATCCGGCGGGGGCCTGTCAAATCCTACCTCTTTTTTCTTCATCACCCACACTGCGGATCGCCGGCCAGCCATCCTCTTTTCCCCATTGGGGTTAGTGGTAAAAAGGCCCTTTTGTGAGCGAAATTGACTTTTTTTCGGACGAGAGTTTCGAAGACTTTTTGCGCTAAAACGGGTGAACTGTTTGAGGCCCTTGGGCCTTTGTTTTCGCCCGTTCAGCAAAAAGCCAAGAAACTCCTGAAAAAAGTTCGGAACGAACAAAACGGGCTTTTTGCCATCTTGTTGAATAGGTGTTGAATAGTTACTAAAAAATTAAAATTTCTCCCTCAAAAATCCTGTCAAGCTTTTTTTTACTGGTTCTCATTTTTTATGGGGGTGAGTAGTTACTTGGGGACAACACTACCCACCCGAGAAGATAATTGCAAACTATAGGGTGGCGTCGGATACGATCAAACGTTATTTTGGTATCAAAGCCATAAACGTAAGACT